>CAVGKZ010000022.1:97687-108871 GCA_963630025.1 bacterium
GCAGCGACACGTGGCGCTTCCTGGCCTCCACGGCCATGTCGTATGCCATCATGGCTGGCTTCGTCAACTCCATCAAGTACACCGCACAGGAGATGCGCCCCGACGGAAGCACGCGCAACTCGTGGCCGTCGGGCCACACCGCCACAGCCTTCGTCAGCGCGTCGATACTGCACAAGGAGTATGGACTGACGCGAAGCCCCATCTACTCTGTGGCCGGCTATGCCATGGCCACCGCCACGGGCATAATGCGCGTGCTCAACAACCGCCACTGGGTGAGCGACGTGCTTAGCGGAGCCGGCATCGGCATCATGTCTACCGAGGTGGCCTATGCCTTGAGCGACATAATCTTCAAGGGCAACCACCTGAAGCGCAACGACCTCAGCGGCACGACCAGCATAATCGACAACCCCTCGTTCTTCAGCGTGTCGATGGGTATCGGCCTTGGAAGCCGCAACTTGGCGTTCTCGGAAAAAGACCTGTTGCTCTACGAACTGACACCAGACGGGTCTAACACAACATCGGGCAATGTGGAACTCAAGTTCGGCGCAGCCACTGTGGTAGGCGTTGAGGGCGCATACTTCTTCAACAAGTACATCGGCGTGGGCGGAAGACTGAAGGTGAGAAGTACTCCTATAAAGGGATGGAGCGACGTTTCTTCAAGATTCAGGAAGAAGATTGAAAACACTTACAACCAATACAAAGACCCTGAAAATGGGCTTGGCATAGACTGGTGGATACCTACACGTGACTTAACCATCGAGTCCGACCACATAACCGAGTTTACCGCCAATGTCGGAATGTACTTCAACTTCCCTCTGTCACACAAGTTCGCCCTCGGCAGCAAACTGCTCATAGGACGAAGTGTGATACAAGACCTTGATATGGATGCGCACTTTGCGGGAAACCAACTGGTTTCGAAGGAAACAGGAATTGAGAAAGGCGAACCCTACGACATAACATGGGACTTCATTACCGTAAGCGGCAACAACACCACGACCTACGGTACGGGACTGTCGCTGACATACGCCCACAAGTCGAACTTCTCGTGGAAACTGTTTATTGACTACGACTTCACGCGCAAGCGCTACACCATGAACTTGAACCAAGGTGAGTTCCTCAGGTATGCTGACCCGCAGCTTTACGAAAGCTACTGCAACGACTACGACTACCTCAAGCTAAACCACAACGGCACCAATCTGCAGACAACGACAAAGAAGAACATGAACAACTTTGTCATCGGCGGCGCATTCTGCGTGTCGTTCTGACGCAAAGACGCTTGCTCAGACAAAAAGAAGAGAACAAAATATATGAAAGACGTACTCGACGAGATAGTGGCGTGGAAACGCATTGAGGTGGAGAGGGCGAAAAGCCTTGTAGCTGAAAGGGAAATCCACGCAAGGGTGGAGCGCATGCTTGGCGGCGAGGTGCCGTCGATGGCCAACGCCATAAGGCAGTCGGCCACGGGCATCATTGCCGAGTTTAAGCGCAAGTCGCCATCAAAGGGATGGATAAAGGAGGACGGGCGCGCCGACGCCATACCTCTTAGCTACCAAAGCAACGGGGCAGCGGCCATAAGCATACTCACCGACGAGAAGTATTTCGGCGGCTGCGACGAGTTCATCGCCACGGCACGCCAGAGCGGAGTGACCATCCCCGTGCTCTACAAGAACTTCGTGATCGACGAGTACCAGCTGTTTCAGGCGCGGCTTTGCGGAGCGTCGGCGGTGCTGCTGATAGCCGCCTGCCTCACCAAGAGCGAATATAGGCAACTGCTGCGCACGGCTCATGAGCTGCAACTGGAGGTGCTGCTCGAAACGCACAGCACGCCCGAAGTTGAGTATGCCGACCACGAGCCTGACCTCTGCGGGGTGAACAACCGCAACCTCGGCACCTTCATAACCGACGTTGGCAACTCGATGCGCCTGGCGGCGATGCTCCCGCAGGGCATCGTGAGGGTGAGCGAGAGCGGCATATCCAATCCGCAGACTATATGCAACCTGAAAAAGGCCGGATACGACGGCTTCCTCATTGGCGAAAACTTCATGAAGACCGACAACCCCGGACAGGCTCTGAGCAGTTTTATCCAAGATATTGGGCAATGCCAATAAGGTAGCTGAAGGTATATATTATATATAGGCAAAAAACACGTTCAAGGACATGATAATAAAGGTATGCGGCATGAGGGATGGCGGCAACATAAGCGAGGCCATCGAAGCTGGAGCCGACTGGATAGGCATGATATTCTGGCCGAAGTCGCCACGGAATGTGCAGATGGTGCCGTCGCTGACTGGCACTCTGCCCGACTCGGCCAACGAAAGCAACGTGCCGCAAGGTTGTAACGAGGCTTCTGGCGCAAAGAAGGTGAAGCGCGTCGGGGTGTTTGTCAACGACTCGGCACAGAACATCATAACGCGCGTGGTCAACTTCAAGCTCGACATCGTGCAGCTGCATGGCGACGAAAACCCCACGTTCATACGCAACGTGCGCGCCACGCTTGCCGGTGGCATCTGCCCCGACATCAAGTTCATCAAGGCCATAAGCGTGGAAAACGCCGACGACTTCGGCAAATGCGCCGAGTATGAAGGTGCTGTTGACTATTTCCTCTTCGACACCAAGTGTGACGGCAGGGGCGGTTCGGGCAAGCATTTCGACTGGTCGCTGCTCAACGGCTATCATGGCGGCACGCCCTTCCTGCTCAGTGGAGGTATTGGAGTGGACGACGCCGACACACTGAAGGGCCTCAACCTGCCCATGATGGCTGGCGTAGACATCAACTCGCGCTTCGAGACAGAGCCGGGAGTGAAGGACATTGACAAGATAAAGACATTCATAAACAAACTGAGGTGACGGATATGAACAAGATAAACAAACTTTTCGAGCAGAGCAAGGACCGCAAGTTGCTCTCGCTCTACTTCTGTGCAGGATGCCCCACTCTGGAGGGCACAGCCGACGTGATAAAGACTTTGGAACGCCGTGGCATCGACATGATTGAGGTGGGCATACCATTCAGCGACCCCATGGCCGACGGACCCGTGATACAGGACGCAGCCACAAAGGCGCTGAGAAACGGCATGACGCTGAAGAAGCTGTTCGCGCAGCTGAAGGAGATAAAGGACGAGGTGAGCATACCACTTGTGCTGATGGGCTATCTCAACCCCATCATGCAATACGGCATTGAGGAGTTCTGCCGCAGTTGCAGCGAGTGTGGCGTGGCCGGGGCCATCATTCCCGACCTGCCCTTCAACGACTACATCACCACCATAAAGCCTGTGGCCGACCGCTACGACCTGCGCGTGATAATGCTGATAACGCCCGAGACGAGCGACGAGCGCATACGCTTCATCGACGACCATACCGACGGCTTCATCTACATGGTGTCGTCGGCCGCCACGACTGGCGCGCAAAAGAGCTTCGACGAGGCCAAGCAGGAATACTTCCAGCGCATAAACGCCATGAACCTGCACAACCCTCGCATGATTGGCTTCGGCATATCCAACAAGCAGACGCTCGAAACGTCGCAGCAAAACGCCGCCGGAGCCATCATCGGCAGCAAGTTCGTAACGCTGCTCAACGAGAGCGCCAATGCCGACGAGGCCATCGACAAGTTGTTTGCGGCGCTGGAGCAATAGCAAAACAATGTTCGAACAAGGATAAAGCAACTCTTTTCGATATGCTAAGCGGCCGAGTTAACACTGTTAGCTCGGCCGTTTAGCATATATATCTGCATTATTTCCATATCTACAACATGCAGGCTTTCAGACGTTTGATAATTATTCATATAATTAAAACAATTAATCCTATACACGTAAGCCCAATAAATTTATCTTTGCAAACGTCAAAAGCACTGGCGCCGAAATGCGAACCGCTAAAGACGAAGATATTTTACCATAGAATCTATATATAATAGTAGAGAGTTATTCATTAGGTTTAATGATGATCCCCTCATTGTTTAGTAGTAGAATTTCATCAGGCCGCCTCTGCGAAGATCCGGCCTGTCTTTTTAAGAACGACATTCTAACGGCAGCGCGCGCAAGAGCGACAACACGAAAAGAACGTCTTGACAACACACGGAAACCACTATAAATAAAACATAAAAACCAATACAACAACATGAAAAGTCTACGCTTACTGCTTTTGTGCTTGCTGTTCCCCGTTTTGGCAATGGCCGACGGGTGGGACACGCAGTACAAACAAATAGAGAAAAGCATCAGACTGCCCAAGCTGTCTGACAAGGTTTTCAACATCACCAAGTATGGCGCAAGCCCCAAGGCAAAGGCCGCAGCCAACCAAAAGGCCATCAACAAGGCCATAGAGGCGTGCTCCAAGGCTGGCGGCGGCAAGGTTGTGGTGCCTGCCGGCACGTTCAACACGGGCGCAATCACCATGAAGAGCAAGGTGAACCTCGTGGTTGAGAAGGGAGCCACGCTGCTGTTCGCCTTCGAGCCGGAGCTTTACCCCGTAGTGCCGACACGCTGGGAAGGACTGGACTGCTGGAACATTTCACCTTGTATATATGCCTACAAGCAAAACGACATCGCCATTACCGGCGAGGGCGTGATCGACGGCGGCGGAACCAACGAGACTTGGTGGAAATGGTGCGGAGCGCCGCGCTACGGTTGGCGCACAGGCATGATAGGCCAGAACATGGGCAGCCGCGCAAAGCTGCTCAAGCAGGCCGAGGATGGCGTTGACATGAACGAGAGGCGTTTCGGTCCGAAAGACGGACTGCGCCCGCAGCTCATCAACCTGAACCAGTGCGACGGCATACTCATAGAGAACGTCACTCTGCTGCGCTCGCCGTTCTGGGTGATACACCCACTGTTGTCGAAGAACATCACCGTGCGCGGCGTACACATCAACAACGACGGCCCCAACGGCGACGGTTGCGACCCCGAGTCGTGCGACGGCGTGCTCATCGAGAACTGCTTCTTCAACACCGGCGACGACTGCATTGCCATAAAGAGTGGCCGCAACAACGACGGTCGCCTGTGGAACAAGCCGAGCGAGAACATCATCATCCGCAACTGCGAGATGCAGAACGGTCACGGTGGTGTGGTCATCGGCAGCGAGATTTCGGGCGGATGCCGCAACGTGTTCGCCGAGAACAACAAGATGGACAGCCCCAGCCTTGAGCGTGTGATACGCATAAAAACCAACACCTGCCGTGGCGGCGTGATAGAAAACATCAACGCCCGCAACATCACCGTGGGACAATGCGCCGAGTCGGTGCTGAAAATCAACCTCGACTATGAGCACAACGAGATTTGCTGCCGTGGCTACCTGCCCACTGTGCGCAACATCAACCTTGAGAACATCACCTGCCAAAAGAGCAAGTATGGCGTGCAGATAATAGCTCTCGACACTTGCGTCAACGTGTATGACATAAACGTGAAGAACTGCAAGTTCAACGGTGTGGCCGAAGGCAACTACATGAAGGGTCAGACACGCAACGTCAACTTCGACAACCTGTACATCAACGGTGGCCTGTCGCTCACCGAGATGCCCTTCAAGCACTACAGCCAATGGATGACGGCATCCGAAATGCAGCGCGTGCCGCAGTCTTACATGCTCGACTTCGCCAAGAGACCCAAGTGGAGCTACGTTATGGGCATCGAGCTGGAGGCCATGCTCGACACCTATCTGAAATATGGCGACGACAAAATCAGGCAGTATTGCCAGATGTACACCGACACCATGATTAACGCCAAGGGCGAGATACGCGGCTACAAACTTGAGGACTACAACCTCGACCAGATACGCACCGGCCACTTTGTCGCCCGCATGTATAAGGAATATCCCGAAGCCAAGAACCTCAAGGCTCTGCAAACGCTCATGAAGCAGCTGGAGAAGCAACCGCGCACCAACGAGGGCGTTTATTGGCACAAGGCCATCTACGCTTATCAGGTGTGGCTCGACGGCATCTTCATGGGACTGCCCTACTACACCCTCACGGCCAATATGCTGCTGAAGGACAAGAAGGCGCAGAAGATATACGACGACGCCGTTGACCAGATAAAGAAGACCTACGAGCGCACAATCGACCCGATGACAGGGCTTAACCGCCACGCGTGGGACGAGACTCGCCAGATGTTCTGGGCCGACAAGACCACAGGTCTGTCGCAGCACTGCTGGGGACGCGCACAGGGATGGTACACCATGGCTCTCATCGAACTGCTCGACGCTCTGCCTGAGAACTATTCACGTCGCGGCGAGGTGATAGAGCTGCTCAAGAAAGACCTCGATGCCGTGATAAAGTGGCAAGACAAGAAGTCGGGAGTGTGGTATCAGGTGATGGACAGTCCCACGGGCGAGGGCAACTATCTTGAGGCCACGTGCTCGTCGATGTTCGCCTACTCGCTGCTCAAAGCCTACCGCAAGGGCTATCTCGGAGCCAAATACCGCGACGCGGGCATCAAGGCTTACAAGGGAATCATAAACAAGTTCATCAAGGTAAATCCCGACAAGACCATCTCCCTTACCAACTGCTGCGCCGTGGCCGGCCTTGGCCCGGGCGTGAGCGACGCGGTAAGGAAGGCCGCGCCCAAGGTCAAGGAGAACAAGCGGCGCGACGGTTCCTACCAATACTACCTGAGCGAACAGGTCAGGGACAACGACGCCAAGGGCATTGGCCCGTTCATTTGGGCCTCGCTTGAGATGGAAGCGTTAGGATACGACACCAACAACACCACAGCCAGCATCGACCGCCAGGCTGTGGTGACTCGTAACAACCCCATCGTAAACAAGGCGGACACGCTGGGCGCGCTCACCGTGGGCAACGGCCACTTCGCCGCCACTGTCGATGTCACAGGCTTGCAGAGCTTTCCACAGGCTTACACCAATGGCATACCTCTCACCACCATGTCCGACTGGGGATGGCACTCGTTCAAAAACACCAAGAACCTCACTCCTTCAGAAACCGAAAAGGAGTTTGACCTTGGTCATGGCCACAAGGAAGTGTATGCCGTGGAGTACAAGCAGGACGGGCGCAACAAGGAGGCGACCAACTATTTCCGCACCAATCCCCACCGCCTTAACCTCGGCACCGTGGGTCTGCGCTTTGCGATAGGCGACGGCATAGGCAAGGCTGCCACACTCAACGACATCATGGACATCCACCAGGAGCTGGCTCTTTGGGACGGAATGGTTAACTCAAAGTACACCGTCAATGGCACCCCCGTTGAGGTTTCCACTGGCTGCATGGCCGACAAGGATGCCATCTTTACCCGCATCAAGAGCGACCTGCTCAAGACGGGCAACGCCTCGGTGGTAATCAACCTGCCCTATCCCACTGGCAAACATGCCGACGACGCCAACGACTACTCCACCAAAAGCGACCTTCACCAGTCGAAAATCATCAAGTCTGACGACAACTCGGCCATCATTGAGCACACCATCGACGGCACTACCTATTACGTAAAACTGCAATGGGAGGGCAAGGCCACACTTGAGCACGGTGCACCGCACGACTTCTGGCTCATGCCCAAGGACGACGATGTGCTCACTCTCTGCGTGGAATATACCGAGGAGAACATCAACAACAGGCGGCGCGACATGCCCTTCGCCTACGACAAGGCTCTGAAAGCCACGATGAAATACTGGCCGCGCTTCTGGAACAGCGGTGCCATCGTCGATTTCTCAGCTTGCACCGACCCAAGAGCCAAGGAGCTGGAACGCCGCACCGTGCTCTCGCAATACCTCACCGCCATCAACTGCGCCAACAATATGCCGCCGCAGGAGACGGGTCTCACCTACAACTCTTGGTATGGCCGTCCCCACTTGGAGATGACCTTCTGGCACGCCCTCGACTTCGCCCTCTGGAACCGTCCTGAGGCCGTGGCCGACATGCTCAAATGGTACAACGACAAGGCTTACCCCGTGGCCAAGCAGATTGCCGAACGCCAAGGCTTCAAGGGCATCCGCTGGATGAAGATGACCGACCCCGACGCTGGCGAGGCTCCATCCAACACTGGTTCATTCCTATTGTGGCAGCAGCCACATTACATCTACCTCGCCGAGGAGATGTATCGCGCCGACCCGTCGGAAAGCACGCTCAAGGAATATGGCAAGGGCGTGGAGGAGACGGCAGAGTTCATGGCCGACTTCGCCAAGTCGTGCGCCAAGGGCAAGGGAGCGATAAAGTTGTTTGGCGCCACCGCCATGCAGGAGTCCATGTCGAAGGACTTTTCTTTCAACCATCCATTTGAACAGGCTTACTGGCGCTATGCCATAGGCGTGGCGCAGAAGTGGCGCGAACGCCAGGGACTGGAGCGCAACGCCGAGTGGGACAACGTGATGAACAACATGGCCGCACTCGTGGAGAAAGACGGCATATACCAGGCCGGTGAACCGCTCACGGCATTCGACAGCAACGCCAAGTCGGCCAACTTCGACCCCTTCACCACACCTGAGCAAAGCGGACGCAAACAGATTTCGGCCGAAGATTTCGCCCTAAAGTCACGCAGCGACCATCCCGCTGTGCTCGGAGCGTGCGGTCTGCTGCCCTACTCTGGCCTCTACGACACAGAGAAAATGAAGAACACGCTCAACTGGGCTATGGACAACTGGAACTGGGGCACCACCTGGGGATGGGACTATGGCATGATAGCCATGTGCGCCGCACGCCTCGGCCAGCCCGAAACGGCACTCAAGGCCCTGCTCATCGACAAGGGCAAGAACACCTACCTCGTCAACGGCCACAACTTCCAGGAGCCTAAGCGTCTGCGCCTCTACCTTCCCGGCAACGGCAGTCTGCTCGACGCAGTGGCCATGATGTGCGCCGGATGGGACGGATGCGCCGAACCCAACAACCCCGGCTTCCCCAAGGACGGCACGTGGAACGTGCGCTGGGAGGGGCTGCAGCGCATGCAATAAGCAATACACTAACGACACTGTGCAAGACGAAAGGCTGTTTCGCAAGAGAACGGCCTTTCGTCTTGCCATATTTTTTAGTGCGGTTTTTAAAACACACCCCTCACAAGTAAGGAGTCCAATTTGTGGTGACTAATGCGTAGTGGGTGCGGTGTCCCACCGCACACCAAGCGGCAATGCGGCAGTTGCGACGTGAGACACGTCGCCCACTACTTGCACCCAACCATAATAGTAACAACGAATTTAACAATCTACTTCACAAGGGTCGCAAAAGAACTAAACAACCAAATATAAACACGCCTTTCACGCAAAGGCACAAACAAGAAAAAAGACCATGAACAAAAAACTACTCACCATCGCCCTTTCGCTATTGTCAGGCTCGGCCATGGCGCAGGCCCCGGCATTTCCCGGAGCCGAAGGTGGAGGCCGCTACACCACAGGCGGACGCGGCGGAAAAATCATCCACGTGACAACACTCAACGACAGCGGAACGGGTTCGTTGCGCCAAGCCGTCAGCGGCAACGAGAAGAAGACCATCGTGTTTGACGTGGCCGGAGTGATTGCCTTGACCAAAGACCTAAGCATCGGCGACAACACCACCATACTCGGACAGACAGCTCCCTCGCCTGGCGTCACCCTGCGCTACTACACCGTAAGGCCCGGAACCAACAACATAGTGCGCTTCGTGCGCTTCCGCAGAGGGCAGGAGAAGGACGTCAACGACGGAGCCGACGTCACATGGCAACGCTACAAGACGGGCATCGTGTTCGACCACTGCTCGTTCAGCTGGAGCATCGACGAGGTGGCCTCGTTCTACGACAACAACAACTTCACCATGCAGTGGTGTACGGTGGCCGAGAGCCTCACCAATCCCGGCCACTCCAAGGGTGCCCACGGCTACGGCGGCATCTGGGGAGGCAAGCTCGCCAGTTTCCACCACAACATGATAGCCCACGTCAACAACCGCGCCCCACGCTTCAACGGCGCGCGCTACGGCTGGGAGGGCTACACCGCCAACTACGACTACGACAAATATCAGTGGGCCAACCCCGTGCAGGCCGAGAATGTTGACTTCCGCAACTGCCTGATGTACAACTGGGGCAGCGGCAGCTGCTATGGCGGACCAGGCGGTGGACAAATCAACATCGTCAACAACTACTACAAGGGTGGCCCGTCAACTGCCAAACCCGAACGCGTAACCACCATAACCGTGTCGACGAGCAGCAACTCCGACTCCAAGCACCCCGAATACTACGGCATGACCAGCCGCTACTACATCTCGGGCAACACCACTGAGACCAATGCCGGCAAGAAGACGGCCAATAGGGATTGGAACGGCGTGACCTACGACAGTGGCACATACACCATCAACGGGCAGATATGCTCGCTCGACGAGAACAACTTCTATGGCGACGCGGTGGAACACCTGACCAACTCCGACGGCAAGGCGTGCGTAAAGATAAAGATGGACACGCCTGCCCCCACGGGCGAGGTGACAACGCACACCGCCGAAATGGCCAAGGAGAAAGTGCTGGCCTATTGCGGAGCGTCGCTCTACCGCGACGAGGTTGACGAACGCTACATGACCGAGGCGCGCAACGGCACTGCCACATATAAGGGTTCGGTGACGGGACAGGCCGGACTTATCGACCTCGTGTCCGACGTCAACGGATACACCGAGGAGACATTCCCCACGGGCGCGCATCCCGACGGCTTCGACTCCGACGGCGACGGCATACCCGACGCATGGGAGAAGGCCAACGGACTGAACCCCAACGACGCGAGCGACGCTCTGGCCACCACGCTCGACACCAAGAGCTACTACACCAACATCGAGGTGTATGCCAACAGTCTTGTGCAAGACATCATGGTGGGCGGCAACAGTGATGCCACAAGCTCTGTCAACGACTACTACCCCCGCTACACCAAGGAGGATGGCACCGTGGTCGAGGCTCTCAACGACGGCTCGGCTGGCATAGGTTCCTTGCCCGCCACCGCCACGCCCACGAGCACCACATATTATAATATGCAGGGTGTGCAGGTGAATGGTCAGGCCAAAGGCGCGCTCATCAAGGTTGACCGTTTTGCCGACGGCAGCCGCAAGGCGCAAAAGGTAATGGCCAAGACTTCCACCAGCAGATAGTAGCAACGCCCCAAGAACACATTCCATGACGATGAAGGTGGGTTCTATAAATTACCACCGTAACAAACAATAAAGCAACATGGGTTACGTTTTGCCGTCTTTTGGACTCTTTTCGAGTACATATCGCCACCTCGTTCGGTCGTAATGCTCGCATTGCTCCCTTACTCGCTGAC
>CAVGKZ010000023.1:0-17459 GCA_963630025.1 bacterium
GAGTATAGCGAGCTATACGACTGAACGAACAGACAGATTGGACCGAAAAGAGACCACAAGATGACAAAACGTAAATCACCCAACATTAAACAAAATTACGGTGGTAATTTATAGAACCACCCTTTACGTCGTTGTTTTGACAAAAACAGAGTAAAAACCAGCTACCAGCCTGGAATGCCTCGAAAAACTGTAAGTATAGAGGTGTGGTTTGCTTACAACGTATCCAATATACAGAAGTCAAAGGCGGGACTGTAAGCAAAACAGGGTGGTTTGGTTTCAAATAGAAAGTGGCCTGTTTACGCCCCGTAACTGTGCCACTTACGGGTCGTAAATGGCACAGTTACGGGGGCTAAATGGCATACTTGTGAGGGCTAAGCGGCGCAGTTGTGAGATGCAAGTGACGCGGTTAGGTGAGACTAAATGGTCACTTCGCCCCGGATGTCGCGCGTCATGTAGTTTCTGACCTGGTGGTTGTCGGTGTATCGGGCTTGGAGATACATCAGTTTCGTGACTGCACTCTCCACCGTACTGTCGTATCCGCTGATGACACCGGCCGACTTGAGCTGGTAGCCCGTATCGTAGCGGCCCATCTCCACGCATCCTGCCATGCACTGGCTGATGTTTACCACCACCTTGCCGTGGCTTGTGGCATATTCCAGAGCCTTGATTAGCCATGTCACCTGCGGCGCATTGCCGCTGCCGTAGGTGCGCATGACCATCGAACGCAGGCTCGGTGTCTCAATGATGCGGCGCACTATGTCTTCGCGGATGCCGGGGAAGACGGTGAACACCACCACATTGCAGTCCAGCTGGAAGTGTGGCCGCATGGGCTTGGTGTAGTCCGGCTGGAGCATACGGTGGGCGTGATAGTCAATGTTTACGCCTGCGTCGGCCAGGTGGGGATAGTTGAAACTCTCGAAAGCGTTGAAGTTGTCGGCGCTTTGCTTGGTGGTGCGGTTGCCGCGCATGAGGTGGCCGTTGAAGTATATGCCCACTTCGGGCACCATAGCCGTGCCGTCGTGCCGCTTTGCCGTGGCAATCTCGATGCTCGTGATGAGGTTTTCCCTTCCGTCGGTGCGCAACTGGCCTATGGGCAACTGGCTTCCGGTGAGTATCACGGGCTTGGTCAGATTCTCCAGCATGTAGCTCAAGGCCGACGCAGTGTAGGCCATGGTGTCAGTGCCGTGCAGGATGACGAAGCCGTCGTAGCGGTCGTAGTTGTTGGCAATGATGTGTGCGAGGTCTATCCACAGCTTCGGCGACATGTCGCTGCTGTCAATGGGAGGGTTGAACTGATAGGTAGCAATGTTCGTCTTCACCTGTTTCAGTTCTGGAACATTGCTGAGAAGATGCTCAAAGTTGAACGGTTCGAGTGCTCCGGTACGCGGATTTCTGTTCATACCGATTGTTCCGCCAGTATAAATGAGCATTACATTGTTGGTGAACGTCATCGTTTACGTGTTATTTTGGTGCAAAAATACCTAAACTTTTCGAGATTACGGATTATCTTTGCTACTTTTGCAATACCGCCAAAGGCTCATCACGCCGACGAAAGGGACTGTCATATAGCCAGAGCGTTGGGCAGAGGTGGCAACTAAAAACAAAGAATACAGAAACTAATACATCAAAAACAAAATCATACCTTATTTATTATGAAGCAATTTAACGACGAGAACTTTCTGCTGGACACCGAAGTGGCCCAGGACTTGTTCCACAATCATGCAGCAAAAAAACCTATCATTGACTACCACTGCCACCTGATACCTGAAATGGTGGCCAACGACCACAAGTTCAAGAGCATCACCGAGCTGTGGCTTGGCGGCGACCACTATAAGTGGCGTGCCATGCGCACCAACGGTGTGGACGAGAAATACTGCACCGGCAAGGACACTTCAGACTGGGAGAAGTTTGAAAAGTGGGCTGAGACTGTGCCTTACACATTCCGCAACCCTCTGTACCACTGGACTCATCTGGAGCTGAAGACCGCTTTCGGCATAACCAAGAGACTCAGCAAGGAGACTGCACGCGAGATATTTGACGAGTGCAACGAGAAGCTGAAGCTGCCCGAGTTCTCCGCACGCGGACTGATGCGCCACTACAATGTGGAGTGTGTCTGCACAACAGACGACCCCGTGGACGACCTGCGCTACCACAAGCAGACCCGCGAGAGCGGATTTGAGATAAAGATGATTCCGGCTTGGCGTCCTGACAAGGCCATGAACATCGAGAAGCCCGAGTTTGCTGACTATGTGAACACGCTGGCCGAAGCCGCAGACGTGTCAATCACTACCTTCAAGGACATGATGACCGCTCTGCAGAAGCGTCACGACTTCTTCGCAGCCAACGGTTGCAAACTGTCTGACCACGGCATCGAGGAGTTCTACGACGACGAATATACCGACTCGCAGATTGAGACAATCTTCTCAAAGGCCATGCAGCACATGGAGCTTTCGGCTCTTGAGGTGCGCCAGTACAAGAACTGCTTCCTCACCAAGTGCGCCGAGATGGACGCAGAGGCCGGATGGACACAGCAGTTCCACTACGGTGCCATACGCGACAACAACACTGCCATGTACAACAAGCTCGGTCCCGACACCGGTTTCGACTCTATCGGTGAGTTCAACACCGCCCGCGCCATGAGCAAGTTCCTCAACAAGCTCAATATGGAGGGCAAACTGACTCGCACAATCCTCTATTGCCTCAATCCCTGCGCCAATGAAGTGATTGCCACCATGCTCGGCAACTTCCAGGGAGGCGAACCCGGAAAGATTCAGTTCGGTTCGGGATGGTGGTTCAACGACCAGCTCGACGGAATGACCCGTCAGATCAACGCACTCTCAGTGCTCGGTCTGCTCAGTCGTTTCGTGGGTATGCTCACCGACTCCCGCTCGTTCCTCAGCTATCCGCGCCACGAGTACTTCCGCCGTTTGCTCTGCAACATCCTCGGCAACGACGTTGAGAAGGGACTTCTGCCCAACGACCACGAGATACTCAGCCGCATGGTGGAGGACATCTCTTACAACAACGCGCGCAACTACTTCAAGTTCTATTGATAAAGCGCCCATGCCCATAGTGGCATCAGCATAGACTTTGGCCGGAAGATTGCCATGCCGCACTTGCGGAAAGCAGCCTTCCGGCCATTTCTTTGCATATAATATATATAATAAGGTGTACCTTGACACTCATAAAGACTAAGTGAAGAATGGAAAAGAAGACTGTAGCCATACTCGGAATGATGTGTGCAGGCTGCGCAGCCAACGTGGAGCGCAAACTGAACTCGGTCGACGGTGTGGCGAGTGCTGCCGTTAACCTGCCGGCGCGGACTGCTCTTGTGGAGTATGACCCGACGGTAACGTCGTTGGAAAAACTGAAGGAATCCTTGGCAACCATCGGCTATGACATGGTGGTTGAGCCAGACCGCAACGTGGAGACGCTGGAACGCAGGGCTTATGTGTCGCTTCGGCGCAAGATGGCGGTGTCGTGGTTGTTGGCATTGCTCACGATGGCAGTGTCAATGGGGTGGATTGACACAGGCAGTACGGCTGTAGCCAACCAGACGATGCTCATTCTCTCGGTGCTCAACTTCGCCTATTGCGGACGCAACTTCTTCACTTCCGCATGGAAACAGCTAACTCATGCGTCGGCCAACATGGACACTCTTGTGGCTTTGAGCACCGGTGTGTCGTTTCTGTTCAGCGTGTTCAACACCTTTTGGGGTGAGTCGTTCTGGGGAAGTCGGGGCATTGAGAGCCACACATACTACGATGCGTCGGTGATGATCATCTCTTTCGTGCTCACAGGCAGGCTGCTTGAGGAGCGCGCCAAGAGCAGTACCGCTTCGGCCATTAAGGGATTGATGGGACTGACTCCTAAAACCGCTCACCTTGTGCATGACGGCGACGTGACCGACACGCCCATTGCCGCCTTGCAACCCGGCGACACCGTTGAGGTTAGGGCAGGGGAGAAGGTGCCTGTCGACGGTTCGGCCGTCAGCGGCGAGGCGTTTGTGGACGAAAGCATGATAAGTGGCGAACCTGAACCGGTGCGTAAGGCGAGTGGCGAGCGGCTCCTGGCCGGCACGATGGTGACGTCGGGCACACTCAGATTCAAGGCCGAGGCAGTAGGTGCGGCCACGGTATTGTCGAATATAATAAGGAAAGTGCAGGAAGCCCAAGGTTCCAAAGCTCCTGTGCAGCGCACTGTCGACCGCATAGCCCTCGTGTTTGTGCCTACAGTGGGCTGCATAGCCCTGCTCACCTTTGCCCTTTGGCTGGTTTTCGGCGGCACGTCCATGTTGCCGCGCGCCATTCTTTCAGCCGTGTCGGTACTCGTTGTGGCCTGTCCGTGCGCCATGGGACTTGCCACTCCTACGGCTTTGATGGTGGGCATAGGCAAGGCGGCGCAGAAAAACATACTGATAAAGGATGCCACGGCACTTGAAAACCTTTGCCGTGTGGACGCTATGGTGACTGACAAGACGGGTACTCTCACCACCATTACCGACGAAAAGGGCAATCCGAAGTCCGAGACGCTGAAGCCGAACGCCCGAGAGTCTATGGCGGAACTGCGCTCTGCTGGTGTGGAGATTTACTTGATGAGTGGCGACAAGGATGAAAACGTGGCGCGCATTGCCGCCCAGACAGGCATCACTCACTATCAGAGCCGGGTTATGCCGCAGGACAAGGAGTCGCTTGTGCGCCGTTTGCAGAGTGAAGGTCGCTGCGTGGCAATGGTCGGCGACGGCATCAACGACAGTCAGGCGTTGGCTTCTGCCGATGTGAGTATCGCTATGGGACAGGGCACTGACATTGCTATGGACGTGGCGCAGGTGACTCTCATGGGTAACGACCTGCGCCGTATACCCGAAGCTATACGCTTGTCGCGCCGAACGGTGGGCATGATACGTCAAAACCTGTTTTGGGCGTTTGTCTACAATGTAGTTTGCATCCCCTTGGCGGCCGGTGCGTTGTGCAGGGTGGTTGACTTCCAGATCACTCCCATGTGGGCAAGTGCTCTCATGGCCATGAGTAGCGTCAGCGTAGTGCTCAACAGTCTGCGCTTGAAGAGGGCTGACTGATCTTCAAAACGGTTTTATAAGCATGGGCGGCTGCCTTAGTAGGCGCGTGCGTCCTCGCTGCGCCCGAGAAAGGCAGTTTGACTTTTGCCTTGAGCGAGGGGTGCAGCGCGGACGCAGCACCTACTAAGCCTTCTGACTGTGCAGAGGGAGAGAACGCATGCGCCTAATAAGTTTGTCTTGCCAGCCTTTTATAGCGAGCGGCAATCGTCTTGCTTGTTGTGCCAAATACTATTCGTCTTCGGCAAACAACGGGTCTTCCGGCATCACCATCACAGGCTTCTGCTCGTTCAGCTTCAGTATGTTTTCAGGTACATACTTCTTGTTTACCACCAGGCGGAACATGTATTCGCGCATCCAGCGGTCGGTCATTATCAGGCAACCCGACTGTCCCCAGTCTGCTCCCCAACTGTTTTCCACCTTCCACTTCGTAGCTTTTCCGTTGTCGTTCAGGTCTACGGCCGTGAGAGTCATGGCGTGGGTAGAGCCACTGTCGAATGTGCTTATGCGCTGTGCCTTGTCCATGCCGAACGAGGTGCCCATGAGCGAAGCGTAGTCGAAGTTTTCCGTGTCGGCATAGCCGCGCTTGCGGTCAAGACACTTGCCAACGTCGTATGAACTATACATCTTCCGTCCGTCCTTGAGCGACGCTATCGCCATCGTCTCAATGTCGTCCATTGGCAGGTTCAGGTACTTCCAGTTGTGGCCGTCGTATGTGTGGCGGTCATATTCCACCTCGTATGTCTTGTAGTAAGGGCGGCGCGGGTCGTTCATGGCCATGATGAACGTGCCGTTGATCGGGCTTTCCACCACCTCCTTGTAGAACTCCTGCGGCGTGTATGTCTTCGCTTTGCCGGCGCTCTTGCCGTCCTTTGTCTTGAAAGCGTAGGTGAATTGCGTTGGCGGTTCGCCTATTGTCAGAGTGAGCATGTGGTATATCGTGCCCAACATTTGGGTCTTTTCCTTGTTGATGTCAGCCGTCTTCTTGCCGTCGGCCACCATCTTGCGCAGTTTCAGACCGTATTCGCGCAACTTCGACGACACCAGTCTTGACATGCGTGTGGTGTTGTCAGACGAATAACTCTCCGGCATTACCGACTTGGGTACCAGTCCGTACTTGTCGGCAAGGTCGGCCACGCCACAGAAAGTGCCGCCGTCGTTTATCGGATTCTTGAAGAAAAACTGCACTCTCGTGTCGTCTATTGGCTTCTTGCCCGTGTCTATCACGCCTTGAAGAAACAGGTTTGCCTTTTCCAACTGGTCCCAGAAGAAGAGGTAAGCCTGCGAAAACTCCACCGTGAGCGAGTCGGTGCGCTTGGCGAAGTCGGCCTTCAACACGTTCAGTCCGCTGAACATCCAGCAGCGTCCTGAACTCTTCTGGTCGGTGATAGACTGCTTTGGAGTCTCCACACTGAAGTATGTGTCAAGTTCTCCGGCGTTGGCTCTGTTCTTGGCAAGGTCGTCAATGGAGTTTGTGGCTATGGCGTTTATCAGAGCCTTGTCGCTTGCGCCCGTCTTTTGCGCCTTCTTGATGTCGCCGAGCATCTGTGATGATATGCCCCCTTGACTGCTTTGTGCTCCGGCGGTGGCTGCCATCGCCACTGCCAGTGCAAAGATCATTTGTCTTTTGTTCATGTGTTGTTTATTAATGCAATGTATGTGTTCTTATTATTATATATGCGTGTTCCTGCTATTATGTGTATTCTTATTTGTTCTGTATGTAAACAGTATTGGCAACAAAGGTACGCATAAGTTTTCAAAATGCGGAACATAGGGTGTGTCAGAGCACAATCCGCGGCGTCGTATCAATGCAGAACCAACCCATAGCCAACTGCGATTCCCATTGTGCAGAAGCTCCAAAAACATGTATTCTGAACTTTTTTTTCAAGAAAAACACGAAAATATTTGCATGAACAAAATAAAACCACTACCTTTGCATCGCAATTCAGAAATGAAGCGCAAGAAAGTAGGCTCCGTAGCTCAACTGAATAGAGCATCTGACTACGGATCAGAAGGTTACGGGTTTGAATCCCATCGGAGTCACAAGGCCATCCAGCATTAGTTGGGTGGCTTTTTCTTTAGGTACGCTCGACACGAGCATTGTCTAACGGGTCCAAGTCGCGAGCGGGAATGCTTACTCAAAATATAGGAACATCAAACAGGACGCCCGTAATTTATAGAACCCACCAGTAACCTTTTCTGAATATTTTAGTGTAACTTTGTGGCGTTAAACCTACGAAAGGATATAAAAACATAGTATATGCTTACACTAAAACTGATCAGTGAAGAAACTGAACGTGTAGTACGCGGTTTGGAAAAGAAGCACTTTGAAGGTGCCCGTGAAGCTATCGACAAAGTGCTGGCGGTGGACAAACGCCGCCGTGAGGCCCAAAAAGACTTGGACAAGAATAAACAGGAGGCCAAGAAGATGGCTACTGAGATTGGCGGTCTGATGAAGCAGGGTAAGAAAGATGAGGCTGAAGCTCTCAAGGCCAAGGTGTCGGAGCTGAAGCAGACTGACAAGACTTTGCAGGAAGCCATGGATGGTGCAGAGAAGGAACTGCGCGACCTGTTGTGCTCAATACCAAACATACCTAACGACGATGTGCCCGAGGGTAAGGACGCATCGGACAATGTCGTTGTGAAAGAGGGTGGCCCGATGCCGCAGCTTGGCGACGACGCTCTGTGCCACTGGGACCTTTGCCGCAAGTACAACCTCATTGACTTCGACATGGGTGTGAAGGTTACCGGTGCCGGTTTCCCATTCTATATCGGTAAGATGGCACGTCTGCAGCGTGCACTTGAGGCGTTCTTCCTTGAGGAGGCTCGCAAGAGCGGCTATCTGGAGGTGCAACCGCCTTACGTGGTGAACGAGGCTTCGGGTTACGGAACGGGACAGTTGCCCGACAAGGAGGGTCAGATGTATCACTGCAACCTCGACAACCTCTATCTGATACCCACGGCCGAGGTGCCCGTGACCAACATCTTCCGTGACACCATTTTGGAAGAAAAGGATCTGCCGGTGAAGCGCACGGCCTATTCAGCTTGCTTCCGTCGTGAGGCTGGGTCATACGGTAAGGACGTGAGAGGACTCAACCGTCTGCACCAGTTTGACAAGGTGGAGATTGTGCGTATCGACACGCCCGAGCACTCATACGAAAGCCTGAAGGAAATGCTTGCCCACGTGGAGGGACTCGTTCAGAAACTGGAATTGCCTTACCACATACTCCGTCTGTGCGGTGGTGACATGAGCTTCACGTCAGCCATCTGCTACGACTTTGAGGTATGGAGTGGAGCACAGAAGCGTTGGCTTGAGGTTTCTTCGGTATCTAACTTCGAAAGCTATCAGGCCAACCGTCTGAAGTGCCGCTACCGTCGCGCTGAAGACAAGAAGATAGAACTCTGCCACACACTGAACGGTTCGGCTCTTGCCCTGCCGCGTATCGTGGCCGCAATACTGGAGAACAACCAGACTCCCGAGGGCATCCGTGTGCCTAAGTGCCTCGTGCCGTACTGCGGTTTCGACATGATTGACGACAACAACTTCCAGTGATACGCGCGTACATTCATATATTAGCTTATATATTACGCTGACAAGACAAAGGCGCAATGGGCAACGGCATACCACACAGTGGGCAACGGTTGTCCGTTGCGCCTTTTTGCTTTCTACGGGATTCCATATATCATTCTGGCAAACAATTTGCAGTAGCAAACCGTAGAACTATCCTACAAAAACTTAACAACTGACTTTATGAATAAGATAGTACGCAAACAACAGTTTTCGGAGAATGTGTTTCTCTTTGAAATAGAAGCTCCGCTAATAGCCAAGAGCCGCAAAGCCGGCCATTTCCTGATAGTTCGCGTAGGCGAAAAGGGCGAACGCATGCCGCTCACCATAGCCGATGCCGACCCCGAAAGGGGCACCGTCACCATAGTGGTGCAGAAGGTGGGACTGTCGTCGGTGAAGTTGTGCATGCTCAATGAGGGCGACTACATAACCGATGTAGTAGGACCGTTGGGCAATGCCACCCACATAGAGAAGTACGGAACGGTAATCTGCGCCGGTGGTGGTGTGGGTGTGGCTCCCATGCTCCCCATAATAAAGGCACTCAAGGAGGCAGGCAACCGTGTGCTTTCGGTCTTGGCCGGACGCTCGAAAGACTTGATTATACTCGAAGACGAGGTGCGCAAGTTCAGCGATGAGACCATCATAATGACCGACGACGGCTCTTACGGAGAGAAAGGCGTGGTCACGGTGGGCATCGAAAAGCTCATTGAGCGCGAACACATCGACAAGGCGTTTGCCATAGGTCCTCCCGTGATGATGAAGTTCTGCTGCCTTCTCACCCAGCGTTACAACATTCCTACCGACGTGTCGCTCAACACTATCATGGTCGACGGTACGGGTATGTGCGGTGCGTGTCGCCTGACAATAGGCGGAAAGACTAAATTTGTCTGCATCGATGGGCCTGAGTTTGACGGTGCTCTCGTTGATTGGGACGAGATGTTCAAGCGCATGGGAACCTTCAAAAAGGCTGAAAAGGAGGAGATGGAACACTTTGAGGAGCATCTTGGCGGCATGAAGAGTGAGCCGGAGAAGGCTGCTTGCCCGACCTCAGCTGGCGTGAAACAGCAGAGCAGTGAGTCTATCGCCGCACTCACCGACCGTGACTCCGAATGGCGCAAGGCGTTAAGAACATCCATGAAACCCAAGGAGCGCATGGCCATTGAGCGTGTCACCATGCCGGAACTGGAACCGGAATACCGCTCAAAGACAAGGCTTGAAGAGGTGAACATCGGTCTCACGAAGGAGATGGCCGTCATGGAAGCCAAGCGTTGTCTCGACTGTGCCAAGCCTTCGTGTGTAGAGGGCTGTCCGGTAAACATCAATATTCCGTCGTTTGTAAAGAACATTGAGCGCGGCGAACTGCTTTCAGCTGCCAAAGTGCTCAAGAACACTTCGGCTCTGCCTGCCGTTTGCGGTCGCGTTTGTCCGCAGGAGAAACAGTGTGAGAGCCGCTGCATACACCTCAAGACTGGCGGAAAGGCAGTGGCGATAGGCTATCTGGAACGGTTTGCCGCTGACTATGAACGCGAAAGCGGCAACATCGCTTTGCCTGAAGTTGCGCCTTCCAACGGCAAGAAGGTGGCTGTCGTGGGTTCAGGCCCTGCCGGACTTAGTTTCGCAGGTGACATTGTGAAGCGCGGATATGAGGTTCACGTGTTTGAAGCGTTGCACGAGATTGGCGGCGTGCTCAAGTATGGCATACCGGAGTTCAGACTCCCCAACCGCATTGTAGATGTTGAGATTGAAAACCTGAAGAAGATAGGTGTACACTTCCACACAGACTGCATCGTCGGGAAAACCATTTCTGTGGAGGAACTTGAGGCACAGGGCTTCAACGGCATCTTCGTCGGTTCGGGTGCGGGACTTCCCAACTTCATGAACATACCAGGTGAGAACTCTATAAACATCATGTCGTCAAACGAATACCTGACGCGTGTAAACCTTATGGATGCTGCCAACCCGGAGACGGACACTCCGATGAACTTCGGAAAGCGTGTGCTCGTGGTCGGTGGCGGCAACACCGCAATGGACTCCTGCCGCACTGCCAAGAGGCTGGGTGCCGATGTGACCCTTGTTTACCGTCGTTCAGAGGCTGAGATGCCGGCACGTCTTGAAGAGGTCAAGCACGCCAAGGAGGAAGGCATACACTTCCTTACGCTTCACAATCCGTTGGAATACAAAGCCGACGAGAACGGTGCCGTGTGTCAGGCCGTGCTTCAGGTGATGGAACTCGGACAACCTGATGCAAGCGGACGGCGCAGTCCGGTGCCGGTGGAGGGCAAGACAGTGACCATCGATACCGACCAGGTGATTGTTGCCGTGGGCGTGTCGCCCAATCCGCTTGTGCCCAAATCTATCGACAACCTTGAATTGGGACGCAAGAACACCATTGTTGTCAACGAGGGTATGCAGAGTTCACGTCCAGAGATATATGCCGGTGGCGACATAGTGCGTGGCGGTGCAACAGTAATCCTTGCCATGGGCGACGGTCGACGGGCTGCCGCAAGCATGGATGCACGCCTTTCCGGGCAGCAAGCATAACGGACGATGAACGGATTATATACGATTCTGTTGCTCTTGTTGAGCAACGTGTTTATGACATTGGCTTGGTACGGCCATCTGCGATTGCAGCAGACTGGCGTATCAAGCCATTGGCCGTTGCTTGGAGTGATCGCTTTCTCGTGGGGAATAGCCTTTTTCGAGTATTGTTGCCAAGTGCCAGCCAACCGTATTGGTTTTCAGGACAACGGCGGACCGTTCTCTTTGGTGCAGCTGAAAGTCATTCAGGAGTGCGTCAGTCTGGTGGTCTTTGCCGTCATAGCCAATGTTCTTTTCCAGGGACAATCGCTCCACTGGAACCATGTCTTGGCCTTTTTGCTGATTATAGGTGCGGTGTATCTTGTCTTTATGGATTGAGCAGGGAGGATACCGCAGTAGAAAAGGAATGTATTTGTAGATAAAAAATAGAGAAACAGTTGATAATGAAAAACAAGATAGTATTGATAACAGGTGCCACAAGCGGCATCGGAGAGGGATGCGCAAAGCGTTTTGCAAAGGGAGGATACGACTTGATTCTCACAGGACGCAACACCAAGAAGCTGGAAGAGTTGAAACTGACATTGGAAACAGGCGACTGCCATGTGCTGACTCTTAACTTCGATGTGCGCGACCGTGCGGCAGCCATTAAGGCCGTGGAGGGTTTGTCTGACGACTGGAAGCAGATAGATGTGCTTGTGAACAACGCAGGATTGGCTCGCGGACTGGATTCTGAGTATGAAGGAAACCTCGACGAATGGGACGAGATGGTGGACACCAACATAAAGGGCTTGCTCACCATGACGCGACTTGTGGTTCCGGGCATGGTGGAGCGCAATCACGGACACGTAATCAATATCGGTAGTGTGGCCGGAGATGCTGCCTATGCCGGAGGAAATGTCTATTGCGCAACGAAGAGTGCCGTGAAGGCTCTCTCAGACGGACTCCGTATCGATGTGGCGCACACCAAGGTAAGGGTGACAAACATCAAACCGGGATTGGTGGAGACTCACTTCTCCAATGTTCGTTTCCGTGGTGACGATGAGCGTGCCGATAGTGTCTATCGTGGAATCAAGCCTCTCAACGGAGACGACATAGCCGATGTGGTGTTCTATGCAGCCAGTGCCCCTGAGCATGTGCAGATTGCTGAGGTTCTTGTGCTTGCCACTCATCAGGCCAGCGGCAGTGTGATTTGTCGTGAGTAAACTGTTTACCTGAAGTTTTACAACAGCAAATACATGTTAAATAATAGAGACAATCACTGTGGCGATACTCTCTGAAGAACAAAAGCTGGAGCGCAAGATAACGAGACGCTTCCAAAAGGCACTGACCGCTTACCGTCTGATAGACGATGGCGACCATGTCCTCGTGGGGCTGTCGGGCGGTAAAGACTCTTTGTGCCTGTTGGAACTGTTGGCAAAGCGTATGCGGATAACTCGTCCGTCGTTCAAGGTCACTGCTTTGCACGTGAGGATGGAAAACATAAGCTACCAGTCTGACACCACTTATCTGGAAACTTTCGCCGCAAATCTCGGTGTTCCGCTCCATGTCGTCACCACTCGTTTCGACGAAAAGACTGACTCCCGCAAACCGGCATGCTTCCTTTGTTCGTGGCATAGGCGCAAGCAGATGTTCCAACTCGCGCAGGAAATAGGTTGCAACAAGATAGCTCTTGGTCATCACATGGATGATATCATACACACTGCCATGATGAATCAGTTTTTCCAAGGCCATTTTTCCACTATGCCAGTGCGGCTTGCCATGAAGAAAATGCCTATTACGATAATCCGTCCGTTGTGTCTTGAGGAGGAAAAGGACATAGAGACGTTCGCCCGATTGCGCGGTTATGAGCGGCAACTGAAGCTTTGTCCTTTTGAAAAAGACTCGCAACGCACCGTCATGCGCAACGTTTTCGACCGCATCGAGGCAGTCAATCCTGAAGCGCGATACTCCTTCTGGAATGCACTTGAGGCCGAAGGCAAACTGACAGAATAGTTTTTCCCCTTTATCCAAAGTCGCTAATCGCAAAGTTTTAGACAACTTTCTTCATAATACCGAACAACTTTCCGCCAACACAGCCCAGTGTTGGCGGTTTGTTTTCTTTTCCCTTTGAAATATTTGTCCAATCAAAATATAATTGATATTTTTGCACACGGCGTTTGTAATGTGCAACGTTGATAGACAAGGGAATGGTATGTCAATAACGAAGACAAGGCAGAAACTGGTCGATGTGGCGCGGCAGCTTTTCGCGAAGAACGGTCTTGAAAACACGACAATGAACGACATTGCCGTGGCTTCGGGGCGTGGTAGGCGCACGCTATACACCTATTTCAAGAGCAAGGAAGAGGTTTATTATGCGGTGATTGAGTCGGAGCTGGAACGGCTTTCGGACAAGATGGACGAGGTGGCGGCCAAGGACACACGGCCTCAGGACAAGGTGATAGAACTGATTTACACTCACCTCAACATGATAAAGGAGACTGTCGTGCGCAACGGAAACTTGCGCGCGGAGTTCTTCCGCAATATCTGGATGGTAGAAAAGGTGCGCAAAAACTTCGATGAAGACGAGATTGAACTGTTTCGCAAGGTGTATGCCGACGGCAAAGCAAGCGGCGAGTTCGACATAGACAACATCGATTTGGTGGCCGACATAACCCACTACTGCATAAAAGGACTTGAAGTGCCATACATCTACGGCCGCTTGGGACACGGAATGACTGACGAAACGAGCAAGCCACTGGTGGCGAAAGTGGTGTACGGCGCATTGGGAAAGAACCTTGTTCGCTGATTTCTTGCCATTGCTGGAGTCTTTTTCGTTTCCATAGGGAAGGCTCTTTTCATTTAGATTCCGGCCATATTCACAAAGCGAATACATATAGGCATAACCGAAACGCGGGTAGCCTCGAAAAGGAGGCTGCCCGCGTTTCGGTTATGTTTGTATCTTGTTTATCCTGCAAGACTGAGCGTTATGTCGTGCTCGCGTGCCATGCGCCGCAAGTTTATTATGGCATATCTCATGCGTCCCAGTGCGGTGTTGATGCTCACGCCGGTTATTTCGGCTATTTCTTTGAACGACAGTTCCTGGTAGAAGCGCATATACACAACCTCCCTTTGCGGTGTGGGCAGATTGTTCATCATGTGTCTGACATCGAAAAGCACCTGCTCGTTAATTACCTCAATCTCCCTACTGCCATTGATAACAGCCGCATTGCGCAGGTTCGACAGGTCGTTTCCTTCGCTCAAGTCCACAATGTGCTCGTTGCGTTGCTGGCGATACCAGTCCATAATCACGTTGTGTGCTATGCGTGTAACCCAGAACGAGAACTTGCCAGTGACCGAATATCGTCCTTCCTGAAGGCGTGTTATCACCTTCACGAACGTGTCCTGAAATATGTCGTTGGCCAGTTCCTGATCTCTCACCACGAACATTATGTAGTTGAAAAGTTTTGTCTGGTTGCGAGATAACAACTCGTCAAAGGCACCGTTGTCACCGCCTATATACAGTAAGGCCAACTCTTCATCGGTCATACCTCCGAATTCCTTCATACTTAATCGTCTGTTTGTTTCTTATTAAGTAAATATCCAGCTATAGGCTCTAATGTTTTAACGGTTGTATAATCAATTGTTAACTCGGGTTACAAAAGTATACAATTTAATCGTTTCTGCCAAATATTTGTGTAAAAAACTGTCTTTTCGCCGTCACTTAAACATCATTCCGTCACTTTTCACACCATAGTTATTTGCAGTGTTCAGGCACGATGGCAAAGTATACGAGGTCGTCGTTGCCGTCGTTGAACATTGCGTGGCTGTGACCCATGGGGCAGTAGTGTACGCTGCCTGCACTGATTTTCTCTTCAGTGTTGTCGTAAACGAAATGTCCCGTACCGCTTATGATGTATACAATCTCGCTGTTTTGCTCGTGCTTGTGGTATCCGCTTGATGCTCCGGGCTTGAGTCGGCTCATCATAATCTTGTTGTTGGGGTCAACAAAGTTGCGCGTGTCCAACTCTCCATTGCCGTCCTTGAAGTTCATGACGGCCTCTTCCTTGATGTTTTCAAAGTCTATAATCATGTTCGTTTCTGTTGTTAATGTCGTTTGTTATAAATTACCACCGTGATTTTGTTTAATGTCTCTCACAAGTCTTTCAGCAACACCTCCCTCAAGTCGCTAAGGTATTTGCTGCGCGCCTGCAATACCTGTGCCCACTTTTCATTGTAGAATTTGCCCAAGGGCAGGCTCAACCGCCACTGTCCGTGCGATTCCAGTCTGTCCATCATGCAGCCAACGCTCATGCGGTCTATGCTTTCTGCCGGCATGAAGCGCGAAGCGGCTCCCTTCTCGTCGTTGCTTATCTCCACCAGGAGATTGACCGTCATGAGGTCATACAGCAGGTCGTTGACGATGTGTATGGGTATTTCCGTTTCGTCGCGCAGTTCCAACGCTGTGTATGGCCGCTTCCCCTCGTCAAATCGCTTGCATATGCGGCTCATTATCAGGGCGCACATCTGCATGCGGTAGCGGTGGCTTATGTCGTCGGTGTTCATGTCGTAGTCGTAATACTCCTGGTTCTGGTTCATGTAGCACAGCGACGCACCGAATAGGCATATCGTCCACGAAATCTGAACCCATAGCATGAACAGCGGGAGGGCGGCAAACGAGCCGTATATGGCATTGTATCGCGACACCCATATCTGCGAGTGGATATAGAAGAACTGCAGTCCCTGCATGGCCACACCGGCGAGTATGCCTGGCACAATGGCGTTGCTGACTTTCACGTGAGTGTTAGGCACAAACACATACATCCCTATGAACATCAGCGACATGAGTGCGTATGGCGACAGGGCGATGAAGAAGCGCATGGTGGAACCGAGTATCAGTATGTTGGGCATGCTCTTGGCCACCGTCGCCAAGAATAGAGACAGACCGGAAGTGAGCACAAGGACAAACGGCAAGAGAAACAGCATTGCCATATAGTCTGTGAAAGTCCGGTAGATGCTTCTCTTCTTCTTCACCTGCCAGATGCCGTTGAACGCCGCTTCGATGTTGCTTACAAGTATCAGCACGGTGTAGAGCATGAACGCAAGTCCCACAATGAGGAATATCCCGCCCGTGGTGTGCACGAGGTATCTGTTCACAAAGTCGACGATAGCTTCGGCTGCTTGGGGCTGCGACTGCAACGCTTCGCGAAACCACATCTCAATGTATTTGTTGTAGCCGAAACCTCTGGCTATGGCAAACACCACGGCGAGAATGGGGACAATGGCGAGCAGGGTAGAGTAGGTGAGGGCCGATGCCTCGCTCATCACACGCTTGGCCGTAAAGAGTCGCACGGCCAGTATGCACCTCTTGACCGCTTCAATCGGCAGGCGCTTCCATAGCGGAGCGTTTGTCTGTGGCGTTTGCCATATCACGGTGCGAATGTGTCTTACCGTTGACTTTATCTTGTTCCTCATAAAAAACGGGCTTGGCAGGTTAGTGTTCACAAAGTGGGTCTTGCTGGCGGCCCATGACATTCCGTTGTTTGTTGCGGTGGTGGCTTATACGCCCCCACCTTGGATAAAATGCTGCCGGAAGGCTTTTCCGGCAAACAAAAAAAGGAAAGCACTGCCCCTGTAAGCCGGGTTCTGTTCCGCAACCGCACGGGTTGCGGTGTCTGCCATTTATCCAATCCGTGAGTCACCCCACGGCTTTAGCATTCCACCCTCCACCGGAGTTAGTCGGACGGGCAGCCCTCAAACGGTGGTATACATGAACTTGCAGCCTCCAGCTGGCACGGCCCGCCGATCGCCCGACGGCCGGTGGTCTCTTACACACGCCTTCTCACCCTTACCAACCTTGCGGCTGGCGGTTGTTTTCTTCTGCCGTAGCCTACTGTCGCCAATAGCTTCTACTTTCGGAAGTGGAGCGCCCTGCGCTGCCCGGACTTTCCTCCCGCACCTCTAAACGGATGCCAGCGGCAGACCGGGACACTGCTTTCACGGCGCAAAATTACCATTTTTTCCTCTATCGGGCAAGAAAACACACAGGCAACCATCAATGTTTGCAGTGTCCAAACATGGCTTCTTCGATGCTTATGCCTAATTTTGCACCTAAGTAATGTGAAAAGAATAAGTTCCTCAAGTTTATCCTGTATTTTTTAGGTGGTTTTGCCGGCTTCTTTGAAGGAGCATAGCGGGCTATGTGACTGAAAAGAAGTCGCAAAAACGACAAAAAGACAGGACATCAAAACTACAGAATGTACATCTGCAAACTTGTGGAAGTTATTCTTTGAACATTACTAA
>CAVGKZ010000024.1:0-17820 GCA_963630025.1 bacterium
TCAAGCCTTGTTTGAGGTTTGACGATTCGTCATGCACCTACCGCTGAATAGTTACTGTCCAGTTTGATGTTCCAAAAAAAACAGAAAAATTCAGCCCGGCAATACCTACTCAAAATATAGGAACATCAAACTGGACACCCTAATTACTTGCCCAAAAAGATTGCATATATTTTTGCCAAAGATTGCATGTATTTTCGGCAAAGATTGCATACATTTTCAGGCAACATTACTTTTCCTATGATTCTTCTGGCTCATCATGGGCAAGTGCAATCTCGACATGCTCGTGCTCACCTGCGGCGTAAATGGCAGTTATGTATGTTTTTGCGAATATTTTGTTTTATTTTCTTTGTTTGTTAAAAAAAGTTATAACTTTGCCCCGAACTGTATGGCAATGTGTGTTGTAGACATGCAACGCCATGGCGTTCAAGCCTCTGTTCATGCCGAAAACCCTCAACAGTTGGAGGTTGGACAGGTGCACATTATGTATTAAGGAGTAACGGTAGGTTTTGGTCTTGACAGTGTGAGAATTTGAGGTTCGAGCAAAAAATCGTCAAAAACAAAAGCGACGGGAACACCTTATGGGATGTATTCTGTGTCAGTGTTTTATTGCCTTGATTTGCACCGCCAGGGCAAGTGGGATTCTGACGTGGAAAAGTCATGAACAGCTTTGTTGCTGTTTGGAATGTTATAGATTAATTAAGTGTGGTGCGGATTTGAGCTTATGAAGTATCTTGTTGTTACGCTAATGTTTGCAGTGTTGCCATTCTATACTGCAAGGGCAGAGCGGGTCTGGGTGCAGGTTACCTCAACAGAGGAATTGGCCAATGCGACTCATTTTAAACTTTATCCTTCCGCGAAAGTGGAGGAAGGAACACTTATGTGCAGTAATGCCGCCACGTCGTATAGCCTGACCAAATCGCCCGACGGGTCGTCTGCCGGTGCGATGTGGACACTGGAAAAGGCGGACGACGGTTCTGGCTATTACATCAAGAACGAACTCGGCTACTACTGGCCAAAAGGCGACGGAGTCAGTTTGACCTCGTTCACATGTGTGAAAGACAAGGGCGACGCACAGGCCATAAAAATTGACTACTACGAAGGCAAGGGCTTTACTTTCTGTAATGTGACGTACAACATTATGCTCGGCAATCCGAACAAGAGGGACAGTATATATAATTGGGGGTGGTGGAACTTTTACCAGAGTGATGGCAATTATGGCAAGAGCAATTTCTTTGTGGCTTATGAGGAGAAAGAGAGCGCCATTCCCGCCTCGGCAAATGCGGTAAACCTTTATCTTGACAAGGTTATGCTGTGGGCCAGCATGAATACTGGGGCAAACGATGTCACAGACCTCGGCACGGCAGTGCCGGTGTCAATGACAAAAAAGGCCGTTGAGGAATGGGGACGTTCGTGGACGTTGCCAACTGCTGACCAGCTGCAAAGCCTTCGCTCAAACGCATGCTGGGTGTGGACCTCCGACTACAACCCCAACTCAGCAAGTACATATACCAGCGGTTTCGTGGTTTTCACTCCGCATGTGGATGGCGATAAAGGCAAGGTGCTCGCTTCGATGAAAAGCGGCAGCTATACCTATGACGTCAATTCCGACACACACATGTTTTTGCCCGTCAGTGGAGTTGCCGGGACTACTACTTATGCAGGCCAGGACGCTTATCTGCAACTTGCGGGTGGCAGCAACCCTTCCGTCACCGTCACATCGAGCGCATCCTCCACGGTGTATGTGCGCCCGATAGTGGACAACAACAAGATGGGCGTGGCCAGCACCGTGACACAAAAGCTTGACGCCAGCACACGAGTGCTGCGCACAGGATGCGTATATGAGGTGGAAGGAAACGTTGTGATAAACGGTACTGTAAACGAAGCTCCTCTTACCATCAAGGGCGATGGCGTTGTGGTAATCGACTTCAAGAACAAAGCCACTCTCACGGTGGTCGCAGAGGTTACGTCACGTCAACCCGGTATATATATGACCAGCGAAAACCAATATCTTCTTCTCACAGGCACCGGCGATCTGATGGCCTTTGGCGGTAATGGAGAAAAGCATTATCAGGTGGGAGCAAACGGCGCACCAGCAGTGGAAGAGAATCCTGGCAATGGCGGCAATGGCGGTCAAGGCGGCGACGGCTGTGCTCCCGGCATTGGCGGTTTGGCTGGCATCGGCGGTAAAGGCGGCGCAGGCGGCACTGATATATGGAACCACGTTGCCGGCAATGGCTATGACGGCACCGATGGCACCAGCTCCGGTCACGTGATTATAATGGACAATGTGAAGGTCTCAACAGAGAGTGGTGTCACAGACATCAAGTCGCCCGCTTATCAACCAACGGCAGGACTGGACTGCTATGCCTATCATGGTGGAAGTCGCGCATGCCACTTCGACCAAGGCGGTGGCGCTGGCGGTAACGGTGGCGTTGGCGGCGCACCAACCTATTCGCTTTGCGGCGGTGCTGGCGGTGGTGCCGGTGGCGGCGGCGGTGGCGTCCGCGGCTGGAGAACATGGGCCGTAAAACATTCCAACTGTGTGGACCAATTAAACACGAAGCGCGGCATACAGGAGAGAGTAAATACAAATGGAACAAACGACGTGGCAGGTAAAAACGGTTGCGGCGGTGAAGCTGGCGAGAGCCATCTTCAGGCAACCACTCCACAAAACGGCAAAGCCCGACGCATCAGTTTTATCAACAGAGACAACAACAGCTCTTCGGCTTCGGGCCACTATGACAACGGTGGCCAATGGGACTGGACTGCCACCAGCGGCGGCAAGAAGGGACAAAACGGAAAAGACGGCAAAGTCTACGTGCTCTCTTCACTGGCAAGTTTTGGAAACACCACCACCTGTCAAAAGGAATCTTGGGAAGAGACAGACTTCCGCAATAGGCTGACGGCTGCCATGCAAGGAAACTCCGCCAGTGACCGTAGCAGCATGCTTGGCTATTTGATACACTCAATCAGTGTGGACTTGGGGACGACCAACGGCGAGAATGTCACATTCAAGGCTTACGGCAAGGAATACACCAACAGTTTTGAATGTTTCAACGGCATGGCTGTTCCTGAGACATTCGCCATCAGCGTTCCCAGCGAGAACGCCGGCAAATTTGAGGGATACTACATCACGTGGCGTGGCGTGTCATTCAAGGCGTTTGATGCCAATGGTACAGTTACCAGCGATTTCTGGCGGTATCTGTCGAAGGTGGTAAACGGCAAGAGGTGTTTCGAGTTCTACGAAAATCTCATGTTGTCGGCTCGCTACACCGACCAAACTTCACTGACTGTTTGCCATTGCCTGCTTCCGGCAGATGTAAAGGACTACAGCGATGCCAGCTTCAGAAACCATATAGCCTATTGCGAAACGAACATACGCACGGTGGCAAGTGGCGCCACAGCCAGTTTCACCATATCGCCATACAAGACATTGGGCGGTGGCGTGATAACTACGGTCGACGGCATGGTTCTCTTGGAGTCGATGTATCGCCTGGCAAGCAACTCTCCGATAAAGGCAGAAACCGTCAGAGAGGTGAGCGCAAAGCAAAACGACACCGTTTATGTTTACTACCAGTCTCGCGAAAGCAAGTACACTCTCGACTCAAGCAAGTTGAACGCCTACGGCGCATCTTATGCAGGAACTGCCGGTGTTGACTACACAGCTGACAATGCCAGCGTCGGAATGGGCGATGCCATCAAGTTGCCTCGTATCGAATTCAAGACAGCAGGCACTGACGGCACACACTATCTGCACAGCGGTTGGATCACCAGCAGAGGCGACACCATTGAGGCAGGTGTGACCACGACCTATATGCCGTTGGGCGAATTCACTGTCGAACCGATATTCTCGGAGAGTGCATTGATGATACTCACAGCTCTTGACGGCGCTGAGTTCGGCAGAGGCGACAACAAGCAGACCGTGAACACAGCCAACACTTCACTCCTGCTCTACAATGACGGCTCCGCAACCAAAGAGACGGCAATGCTCATTGCGGGCAGTGAGGACATCAAGAAGGTATATGTGTATGTCAAGCATCCTGTAGGAACCAAGGTGAACAAGGTGATGGCGCAGATGAGCAGCGTGGTTGGCGGCGATCCCATCAGAACAATAGAAGTTGTGAATGTGGAAAAGGCCGACTCTTTGGATCAGTGCTACTTTAACGTGCCTGACGATTGGACAAAGGGCTTTGACGAAGAACTTCCGGTGATTTATGTAACGGCAACCATTGGTAAGAAAGCCGGCTCAATCGTGGTGAACAATGTAGCCAAGGCTCCAAAATATACAAGTGCTTTGGCTCGTGAAGCCAGTGTGCCTGCCAACACAGTGGTGACGGCGGTGACGGTAGACAATAAGAACTTCTACACCGACGACGAATATTTCAAGGCGCTCATACCCAAGTATGATGTGGCAGTAGCTGGAACACTTGACGACTTTGAGTTCTATGCAGGCGATGTGGTTTATGTCTACAACAAGGTCTTGAACAGCGACAGTCAAACGAGCGTAAAACTCACGCTCACTCCGGCAGAAGGCTCTGACATTACCGCTCTGGAACTGTGGCAGAATCAATACAAGACAACTGAAATATTCACAGGCAAAGAAACGCAAGACACCATCACCTACAATGCTTTCTATGTATTTGACGCAGAAAATATAAGGTTGGATGCTAAGTTGGAGACAGCTGCTGCAAACGTGACTGTAGAGAATTATCAGCCAGGCGTTAAGATAGAAAAGGTGTTTGCCGATGATTATGACATCACAGGCAAAGTGACCGATCTTGGCAAAACGGTTACATACGACGGCATGCAGGGCACTGCCTACACCATTCCTGCCTATGACGAACAGGTAATGGCAATACGCGTAGAAGGTGACTCGCTTCCAGAAACGAGCATGATGACTGTAAGCTATAAATATGAAGGTGTGGAATATACCGACACGCTTGCATATCTGGATGGCAATGAACTGAAATACTTCGACCAAGAGTTGGGTGAGGAAATTTCGCTGGGCAAGCAGATTGCAGGCTATTGGCTCATACTTTCAAAAGACGCGCCAATGACAGTACGAATCATTCCAAGCACACTTACCGCTATTGAAGGCATAACGACATCCGACAAACGACAAGTAGAAGGGGCTGACATGCCTCGATATGACATCGGCGGACGGAGAGTGTCGGGCAACTACAAGGGATTAGTGATTATGCACGGACGGAAAATAATAATAAAATAAGATAGTAAGATTTGCTTATGAGAAGACTTATTGCAAATTTAGTCGCCATGGTGATGCTCTTGACATTGCCGGCAATGAATGCAAAGGCGAGTAACGAGACCTTTGAAGACGAGTATAACTTCATCGCCTACACCATAGGCGACGGAGTTGTACACTTCAAGGTGCTCGCATGGGCGTCGGGTGGCTACAACCACTGGGCAATCAATCGTTCGAAGAATGCCACCACCAGTTGGCCTCTTTCCCACGCTATCCTCAGGATGCACAAAAAGGACGAGAGTGGGTATGTGAAGGACGAGAAAGGTCGGACGGCATTCCAAGATGGTGTAGAACAGACGCTGTTCAATTGGACAGCTGACAACTACTCGGGCGACCGTGACTATGAAAAAACGAATCTTGAGGTGAAGTATGGTACGATACGCGCTACGGATGCTTTGTCGAAGCAAGTGCTGAGTGCTACCTATACAGAAGGTGGCAACAACAAGCTGTCGGTAAACATGCCGAAAGAAAAGTGCGGTGAACGTGATGCCTACTACATAGAGTTCGACTGGATTGCACCGGAAGAAGTAAAAATCAATGATAAGACATACGACCTTGAAAAAGATGCTTTCGGTATCGAATTCTATGTCAAGTACGACCGCCAGCTCGAAGAAACGGGTGGTATAGTGCCTTGGTGCGGCGAAATCAAGCACTATGTGCGCGATATGACGTCGACATCTACGATATCCAACCCGTATTTCACGGGGCAGACGTTTGCCGAAGTAACTGACAGCACTCAGATCGGCATGATGTCAACCAGCGTGCTTGGTACAGCCTCTGTAAAGTCTTATAAAACTTTTCTGGGCAATAAAACCTATATTAGCGACAACTACACGCAAGGCAATAAATATGTGTGTACGCTCAATCTTCCACAGTGCGATTCCACGCGTACCGTGAATGCAGAAGTGACATATTATCTCAACTTTGACGCATCGGGGCTTACGACACGAGTTCTTCGCACCAAGGAACCTCAGATTATATCGCCGCTTCACTCCATCAAATATGTGAATTTCGGAGAATACCATCCGGATGACGATGCGGAAAACACAGGCTACAATGTCCTGCGCTGGGGATTTGACTGGCCAGACCATGAAGACTTTCTGAGTTCCGACTATTTCGTCGTGAAGCGTGCATTCAAGGCGGACTATTCCGATGAGGAAATCGTTGGCTATGTGCCCGTGAAAAGATTCTCTTCGTACACGGAGGTGACGCAAGACGAAGGTGGTGATACAACAAGTCAAGACAACAAGATTCGCACCCAAGGTTACTTCAAATACGTTGATGCCACTAATGCTGCAACATATTCTACACAGCCCGCTTCAACTGAAAAAAGCTATAACGTACTCGGTCTGAACGATACGGAATATGCAGATCTCTGTGGCAACAACACCAAGGACCAGGCTCTGCTCGAAACAATGAAGAAGAAATACTTCTCTGTGCCCGAGCAAAAGATTTATTATAGTGTTGAACGTGCAGTTCTCTCAGTTATGTATGGCACCAATAAATTGCCTGAGATGTATAAGCGGAGAGGTTGCGTTTACAAAACTCAGCAGTTGCCGCCAGTAAGTGCCGTTACTGTGAAGAAGAACAGCAATTGGGACGGCAAGCATGGTGTAACCATTGGCATATCACTTGCCAATCCATACATTAACAATCTTGCTGAATTCAGCCAACTCTCAACGGCCACTAAGCAACGGCTTATGGAAAAGTCGAAAGAGAAAGGCTGGCACAACAAACTCTATACATGGGACAAGCGCGCGAAAATCGTTCTTAAGCGCTATGCGGCCTATAACAAGGACTTCTCTGATGCTGTCATAACTGTCGATACCATCGACGGAGGTTCGGTGGCTTACAACAGCGACAGTACTGCCTATTATGTAGAACTGAATAACACGCAAGACCGTGCCTATACATATTATAAGTATGAGGCGTATGTTGACGGACATCTCAGCGTGTATCCTATCATTGTGAACAATACGGTTCAGCCGTCTGACTATGATGTGGACGATTACTACTACAATGTGGCGGCTTTGGCAAAGACCATCAATGCGTCCAAGGGTTATTACTCCGACCAAATCTTTGTGTCGTGGCAACGTATCACAGGCCAAAAGAGCACAGTAGAACTCTATCGCCGTCAGAGCGGAACAAACGACTGGGGAACACCGGTGAAAACCATAACCGACGAGACGAACTACTATCGTGACCGCGACAATCTGGAAGCCGGCAAATGGTACGACTATCGGCTCGTGGTTTCTTATCAGCACGAAAACGGACAGGTTTACACCAGTGAAGCTACTGCATCTGGTTGCACCTCTACTTATGGTGAGGTGAGCGGACGTGTCACTCTGCAAGATGGCGGCACGGCCATGTCGGGCGTGACTGTCACAGCCACTCCAAATAAGACAGTCGCTGTCCGCAACGGCGCTCTGTCGCTCCCCGTCACTTCATTGCTGAATAAGCAGTTGCTCTCAATGCAGAGTGTAGACCAAATGAAACTCACTGACGGTTACACTGTGCAATACTGGACACAGTCGCTGCCTCTCAGCGTGGACAATGTGTCAATGCAGCCCACCAACAACTTCATATATGTTGGCGACGATGTTATCAGCATGGACGGCGAAGGCCGACTCTCCGTGAACGGACATACTGCTACGTCTCTGCCTGCTACTGCGCCTACTGCCGACTATCTTTGCGTTACCGTCACCAAGGATGCTGCAAGCGGTGAAACGAAGATGTATGTTGACAGCGTGCTCGTAGGTACTGCAAACACAGGTGCAATCACTAAGGTTGGCTCTTCACTCACCATCGCGTCCAATTGGCACATCGATGAGATGCGTATTTGGAACAAGCCTTTGAGTAAGGAGAAGATTGTCGACTACCAGAAAATAATGATTGGCGGTCGTGAAAAGAACCTTGTCGCTTATTATCGCTTTGACGAAGATGCCAAGTATGCTGGCGGTTATTGCGCTGATTTGGCATATCAGACAGCATCTGACGTAAGTCACCACGACTTGCGTATGATGAACGGCACAGAGCTTGTTACAGATGCCAGCACGCTGGAAAAGATGACCGACACGCAAGGAATGAACATTCGGAAACTTGCAAATAGAGTGTCAACTGCTGCTGACGGATCATATACCCTCGGAGGTCTGCCTGTGAGCGAGAGTGTAACCTACACTATTACGCCCTCGGCAGGTGGTCAGACTGCCTTTGAAAACACTGTCACCAAAGAAGCCAGTGTCACAAAGGACATGACAACGGTCAAAAACAATTATACCGATGTAAACTTTGAATGTAAGTCTTCGGTTATCTTCTCGGGACGTGTGCTTTATGAAAACTCCACCATCCCTGTGCGCGATGCGTATTTCCTCATCAATGGCGAGGAGGTAATGTCGACCAACAACAAGATAGTTACTACCGACCAAAACGGTGAATTCCGTTTCGCCGTCCCGACCGTCAATATGACTTTCCAAGTTGTGAAGGACGGACACCACTTCGTTCGCAACGGATATGTATATCGCAATGGCGGCAGCGAAGACGAAACACGTTTCGTGCCTTCTGCCGATTATATCGGTATAGAGCTTTGGGACTCTACCCGCGTAAGGCTCGCTGGTAGAGTGGTGGGCGGCACCGTGCAGTCTGCCAAGATACTTGGAGTTGGTGCTTCTACCAACAACCTTGGCGACAACATCACACTCACCATGGCTCTTGAAGGTGACAATACCTCCAATCTCTATTATCTCACAGACAAACCGGAAGTTACAGAGACAACCGATTCCACCACCTATGTAGCGCTTCCTGAAACGGATGCCGCATCGTATGGCAATCCATTCTCTGTAAAGACCAAGGTGAAATATGAGCGTCAGCGTATAACCATCAATCCTGACCCTCGTTCGGGCGAGTTCTATGTAGACCTGTTCCCTGTGAAATATAAGATAACCCAAGCTTATGCTCAAGGTTATTCCACGCTCTTCTCAAGCGGAGAAACATCGCAGGTATTAGACCTTTCACAGTCGATAAACAAAAACATCGAAGTGACCGACACAGTAAGCTACAACGGAAATGTATTCAAACTGACTGCGCACTATGATGCCTCATATCAGCGTGTTTATCATTCACCTGTATCGCTTACTTACGAGCAATTGAATTTGGGTATTTACGGAGGGCCTCTTGGCGACTTGACATGCGACATGCCTACAGCCGACGGCAACAATACCGTGATACCAACTGTGGAATATGACGACGACACAGACCAATTCTCTTATGTGTTCGGATACCCCGTATTCTCAGAAGGCGAAACTTACACACTGAGAGTACAGGCTCACGAAGATTTCTACTATAACAACGACGTAAACCTTGGCAAACACGACCAAGTGCCTGTCACCAACTGCTCGCTCAACATACAAAACGGTATGAGCAAGGAACAACCTGTGCTTAACGCCCAGATAGACGCTTCTGGTAGTGCTATTGTTTCTTTCAAAGTTGACAATGTTGATTATAGCAGCACTGGCACCTCAGCGCTGAAGACCATAAACCTTGACGCAGAGGTTGACAATTATCACTATTCGGCTGAGCCTATCCAAGGCTACATACGCGGCGCAAAGGTGGTGGGCAACGATGTGGTTAGCGATATTGAGTCCAGTGTGCAGCTGCTTGACATCTTGCGCGACCCACCAGGATCTACAAGTTATTCTTACGTTTCGGCAGGTTCTACATATTCGGTTGCCCGCAACTTCAATGTGGCCGGTTCGCTCAATCTTCACCTGAATTATGAGGTTGGATCGTACACAAGTCCTGTTGTTGGCCAGATAATATCAGGAACTTTGCTGAATGGTGAAATACTTACAGTGGCGGGTATGGAAAACTCATCTACTGCTTTTCCAATATATTCTCTTGATGTTTCCCGCTCAGCCAATTACACTCTAACGCTCACGGATCGTCTCAGCACTTCGGCCGACCCAGCTGACGTGGGAGCCGACGCTGACCTTTACATCGGTACGACAAACAACCTCGTTGTTGCGCGCACGGCAAGCATCTGTACAATAGACTCAGCCATGTATAACCTCTACCAGGGTGCCATTAATGATGGTAAAATAAAGATTATCACCGAGGGCACTACTGCTGTGGGCAACAAGTATTATCTTGCGGTGGTGAACCAATTGGCTACGGCGGTGTCGAATCCCGTGACATACGCATATTCTCAGTCCCACATCTTGACCAAGGTGGTGCCTTCGCTTCTTGAAAGCCGCAATGCATTGTTGCTCAATGGCGATTCTATGACAGTGCAGCGACTTGCTGACCAGAGGAAGGAAGTGCTATATTGGAGCAAGGTGCAGCCGGGAGAAGAGGGCTACGGAACAGCAGGATATTATTCTATGGTTCGCCCTTCTGGTTACGACAAGATTACCATCGACGAGGTTAACAGCTACAACAACCGCATAATTCGTTGGTGGGGTCTCGTTGCTTTCAATGAGAAGAGCAAACTGGGCGCTCTGCAATCAGGTTCACCTTACGCCACATATTCGGTATCAGGCAATGTGCCTATTTCTCACGATGAAAGTGAATCTGACTCCGACGACAAACCGGGCGGCGACTCAGATTACAATGTCACACACAGTGCATTCGGAATACCTATTCCTGTAGGTCTTGGCGGTGAATTGGAACGTTACCGTTCTGAGCTAGCCAGACAGGGAAGTGCGGTTCTTGGAGGCGCATTGGTTGGAGGTATCATCAATATCGCTTCACAGGATTGGTTTTATAATAAAAAGGTTAGTTCTGCTGACGCGGAACAAAATGCGGCAATCATGCAGGAGTTGGCCGACCTTTCAAAAAAAACAGATAAGGACGAGATACTTGTTAGCGTTGCTGGCGTTAGGTATGACTGCTATGTTTATCCAACGATAGACAACTTTACTTGGACATCGACTCCAAGCTTCCAGTCAAGCAACAGCAAGAGCTCAGGCTATTTCCTTGCTGCCGATGGTGACAGCTACTTTGACGTGTCAATCTATCGCACTCCTGCCGACAGCCTGGTTGGAGACTCCAAGATTTACGAGAGTCTGGGATGGATTACCGACTCACCGAATCAGTCGAAGAATCTGTATATCTCCGATTATGTATTCGGCGTTCAAGGAGGAGCTACCCGTCCGTGGATGCCTGCAGACAGCACGATATTCTATCAGTCGGGCACTCCATTGTCGGAAACAACGATGAAGATAGACAACCCGAAAATCACTGTCTCTAAGCCTGTGGTGTCAAATATTCCGCAAGACGACAAGGCTGTGTTCTATGTCACCATGCAGAATGACTCGGAGTTGCCTCAAAGTGCATCGTTGAGAAATGCTTCAACATTTGTTCTCCACGTGCTCGATGCAACAAACACAGAGGGCGCAAAAATCACTATGGACGGCGAGCCTCTCACGTCGGGTCGTACCTTCTCTATCGCTCCGCACACAAGTCTCACCAAGACCATTGAGGTGGAACGCGGACAGAAGTATGACTACGAGAACATTTGTCTCGCACTCTCTACATCCAGCTACGACTTGACTGACGTAGTGCCAATCAGCGTGCACTACATGCCGACGTCAAGCCCAGTAAAGATTACTGCGCCTACGGCCAACTGGACGATGAACACGCTTTCGCCCAAAGACACCATCGGATACTATCTGCCCATGGTAATTGACGGATTCAATCAAAACTATGATGGCTTTGATCATATAGAAATCCAGTACAAGCAGTCGACTCAGAGCGATGACGATTGGGTAAACCTCTGCTCATATTATGCTGAAGATTCGCTCTATAATGCAGCGAGCGGCAATAAGGCCATGATTACTTCAGGCCGCATCACCGATTTCCGCTTCTATGGCGAACGTGACCCGATGGAGATGAAATATGACCTCCGTGCCGTGGCGTTCAGCCGTGTGGGCACAAGCTTCGTGACGCGCAGTTCCGACATCATTTCGGGTACTAAGGACACGCGTACTCCGCACATCATCGGCACGCCGAAACCTACCAATGGCATCCTTGGTGCTGGCGAGTTTGCTACACTCGCATTCACCGAACCGATAGCTTACAACTACCTCGACAAGACTTCTAACTTCGACGTATATGGAGCCATCAACGGTGAGACCACTATCAACAACTCGTCGGCACTCTACTTCCCGGGTAAGGCCGAACAACGGGCTGCAACGACTGTCAAGCGCAATCTGAATGGCAGGAGTTTCAGTGTTGATATGCTTGTTACTGCCAACGAGGCCAACCGCGACCAGGTGCTCTTCACCCATGGTACTGGCAACGACCGTCTGGTGTTCTCCATCAACAAGAACAATCAGCTGCAGGCGCAAATAGGCAACAATGTGTATGTGGGCAAGTCTCACGAACCGACAGAGTGGACTGGCGCAATGTCGCACGTAGGTCTCACTGTCGATGCCAACAGAACCTTGAAATTCTTCTGTGGCAATGACTTTGAGTATGACGACAAGGATGTGATTTCATATCAGTTGCCTGAAGACTACACGGTGAACGATTACATATATCTTGGTTCTGACGCTCCAGCTGCCGCCAATCGAGACAATACTCTCTTTGCCGGCCGCATGCTTGAGACCCGTCTTTGGAGCACCGCTCTTTCTGCCGAGGAGATAAGCAAGTTCAATCAGCGTCGTGCTGATGGCTACAGCCACAAAATGGTGGCTCATTGGCCTCTCACACAAGTTAGTGGCACCACTGCCGAAGAGACTGTTGGCGGTGCATCGCTCGAACTTAACGCTACTCAGTGGAGCACACGTCAAAACTATTCGCTTGTCATCAACAACAAGGCAGAGGAAATCAATCCTTCCTATATGAGTCGCAACAACACTTCCGACTATACCCTTTCCTTCTGGTATAAGGTACAGGAGCGTGCTGACTCCGTTTCTGTCTTCTCTTCAGGCAAGCAGCGCAATGACGATGCAACGCAGCGCTTCATGCGTCTGGATTTGAAGAACGATTCGCTCGTGTTCAAGTCTGGTCTCAACGACTTCACTCTGCAGACAAAGCACGATGACTCACAATGGCATCACTTTGCTCTTGCAGTCAATCGCTCAAGCAACATTGCCACCATTTATTTGGATGACAACATGGTGATGCAGGAGTCTGGCGACAAGGTAAATGGCATAGCCTCCGATTATGTTGCATTTGGCGATGCCAACATGAAGGGACGAATTGACCAATTGCAACTTTGGAACAGTGCATTGTCGGCGGATATCTTGGCAGTTACGGCCAATGTCGCTCCACTCGGTACCGAAACGGGCTTGCTTGTCTACATGCCGTTTGAACGCTCCGTGAAGAGTAGTCAAGGCGTTGTCACCGAGGTATTCAGTCCTTACAACGAGTCGGCCAATACAGCTACCGCAGGTGATGTTTGTCTGCTTGAAGACGAAAATGCCACAGGTAACAACTCTGACTGGGCACCTGTGCGTGCTGCGGAGCAATACTCGAAGCTCGATTTCGACTGGAGTTCTGATGGCACCAACCTCTACATTTATCTCACCACGCCACTCAAGAACATCAACAAACAGCAGGTGTACTTCTCTGTGCGCGATGTGAAGGATGTTAATGGTAACCCGATGGATGTGCCTCAAACATGGACTATGCTTGTTGACTGCAACCAGGTACGCTGGGTAGAGAATACGCTCGCAACCGCCATCGATTTTGGTGAAGGCGATGTCCTTATGGCTGAATACTCTAACAATGGTGGCAGTCGCCAGAACATCTCGTTCGAATCAAATGCCTCATGGCTTGAGTTGACCAGCACACAGGCTGTAATCGACGGTAATGCCAAAGACTACATCACATTCTCCATCAAGGAGAGTCTGAATCCTGGCATATATGTGGCCACTGTCAACCTCGTTGACGGCAATGGTTTGAGCGATCCTCTTTCCGTTGTAGCTGTTGTAACCGCCGAGGAACCGACTTGGGAAGTTGACCGCACTAAGTTCAACGAATCGATGAGCTTCGTCGGACGTGTGTACTTGAAGGATGGCGACAATGAGATAATAGACTATAATCCGCTCGACATCGTGGCAGCATTCACTCCCGAAGGAGAATGTCTTGGCAAGTCGTATGTCACTGTTGACGAAAACAACGGTTCAGGGGTCTTCCTCACCATCTATGGCAACACTTCGCTCTACAACCAGCCTATAAGTTTCCGCTTGTGGCGAGCTGATAAGGGCTATGTAGTCGGTCTTGCCTCCAATGAGGATGTACGCTTCGTTAACAACGGCACGTATGGCATTGTCAGTCCAGTACGCCTCGTCACTCAAAACGATCAGGTGCAACTCCTTAGTCTGAAGGAGGGATGGAACTGGATATCACTCAATGTGAAGCCTGATTCTGCGGGTACGCTCAATACGGCCTTTGTCAATTTCAAGGCATTCACCGCTAACGACCGCATCAAGTTTGCCAACGACTTCTCCGTGTATGATGGTAGCAAGTGGAGCGATGGCATCAGCAATCTCTCTATCAACAATGTCTACCAGATTTATGTGCAGAAAGCTGGTCAATATCGCGTGGCAGGCTCTTCTTTGTCGGCCGACGACAAGGTAATCACTCTCGCTGGAAACGCATGGTCATCGTTGCCGTATGTCCTTACTGAGGCTTTGCCGATAACCGACGCTATGGCAGATTACAGTCTTGGAGACAAGGGCACTGCAGGTGATATAATCAAGAGTCTTGACCAATTTGCCGTACTCAGCGAAAATAATCGCTGGATAGGTTCGTTGCAGACTCTCTCGCCTGGCGTGGGCTACTTCATCAAACGCAATGCTCCAAACGATTGCACCATAGACCTTGGCAAGGCCAAGAACGTTGCTGTAAGCGTCACGAGCACCTCAGCCTCGGCAGAACATGCCGATGCCATGCCGGTAATCGCTGTGTTCAACACCAGCGAGTTTGATGTCCTGCCCAATGACAAGCTCGTTGCCTATGGCAATGACGGCAGTATAGCCGGTACCGCCGAGAAGGTTGACTTGGCCGATGGCTCTTCACGCTACTTCCTTACGGCCAACGCCGAGCCAGGAGCATCGCTCACTCTGGCGCAGGTGCGTGGTGATAATGTGGTAGCAATAGGTGCCAACAAGTTGACGATGACCGAAACAGGCATAGTGGGAACTATTCAACGTCCGTATGTTGTTACCCTCGGAGCCGAAAGCATTTCAGTCGATCTCAGCAAGATGCCTGCCGCAGCCGACGTTGTCGTAACGAGTGCAGAAGAAACGGAAGTTACCATCAGTTGCTATGCCGTGAACGGCCAAAAGGAATATGAAACAGTCCAAAAGGTACTCTCCGGGAAGAATGTTTATCAGATTCCGATGACCAACAATGGTGATGTGAAGATTATCGATGTGCGACTGGCTAACGGTGGCAAGAAAGTCTTCAAGATAGCCAACGGCTTAGCAATAGAATAAAATCATTAAATCAGTTACGAATAATGAAAGTGAAACACATAATCTTAATGATGTCAGCAGCGCTTATGCTGCTGACATCATGTTCCTCCTCCTCGGACGGCAATGAGAATACAGTGAAACCCTTCGGCGGAAAAACGTTTACGGGTGTTGACTCAATCCCAGCGTGGATAGCTCAGGCGCAGTCAATACCCACATCGCAATTTATGCCACAGGGCAGCGAGACGATAATATTTGCCTTTAAAGCAGACTTTGCCGACATTACCACGCAGCCCGACGATATTGCAGCTGTGTTTGTAAACGGCCAATGCCGTAGCGCAGCCAATCCTATTGACGGCAAGTTCTATCTCAGTGTGGCTAAGCTGCAGAGCGAGGTGGACTCGTCCGTAGCCTTTTGCATACAATATTATTCGTCTGCGCTCAAAGGCTACTTCGTCTCTACAGACATGACCATGGAACTTGACAAGTCGCTTGGCACTATAGAGTCGCCGTTCTGCCCAGAGTGGAAGTAAATCGTTGCTGTCCGGTAATTGTCAAAAGGACATCCGGGACACATCGCCCCACTCTTCAATACAAAAATCCCGCAAAGTTGTTTGCGGGATTTTTTGTGTTTTTACAAGAACCAGCGCATACCATCCGAAATACCATGTTGTCAGAGCTGGCAAGGTGCAACTGGGCATAGCCAAGTTTGAGGCATCGTTCGCAGGAGCGTCAGACAAGCTCAGTTCTTCATTTCCTCATACCTTCTGAACAGCTCGGCCACGCACTCGCTTTCGGTCATTTGTGTGGGGAAGCCGTAGGCCTGCATCACCGCCCTGTCGTTCTGGCGGTGAGCCTGCAGCAGCTCCTTGGGCATGAGCGTGGGGTCGTAGAGTTCAGCAAGGGAGGAGTCGGGATACAAGGCCCTTGCGTCCAAGATGGCCTGCGCCGCCTCGGCTATCCTCGCCTTCTGCTCTGGCGTAGGCGATGGCCAGGGGAAGTTGTTGTACACGATGTCCTTGCTGTAGCGATAGTCGCTCTTCAGACGGCCGCACACGGCTCGCATCCACGCCATGTGGACGTTGCTCTCAAGTATGCCGAAGTGGTAGAGAGTGGCGGAGGGGATGATAAGCACAAGGTTTGTGGCAATGGTCTTGTCATCAATGAATCCCATTGGAACATACTTTCTTCGCTCCGAACTTACTGACGGAACTATAATGGTCGTTGGCGGATTATAGGTTTCACGGAAAAGCGTAGGAGTATCTGCCAATCTCCGAGTGGCAGCATCCGAGCTGTTCAATCGCATCTCCCTACATCCCTCTATACGTTTCATCACAAGTGGCATTCGGCGGAGTTCGGCTGGCGTTGCGCCTACAAGCCAAAGACAATACCTGTCCTTTCGGTTGATAAACTCTTGCGCTCCAATCAACTTCTTGATAAACCTCTTGGCTTCAGGTTCCCGCTTTATGAAATCCTCATAATCCTTTGCCTCTATAATGAGATTGCCTCCGTCGGTAGGCTGACATCCTTTAGTAATCTCTGGTACGTCGCACATAGGCTTGCTTCTGCTTTCGATGAAAACATTAGGAGCGTCCATCAAATAGAAGTTTATGTTAGAAGCCTTTTCCTTTTGTCCGTTGTCAAAGATGAACTTGCTTCCATCTTGATTGGTTTCTTCCTTGATGTCAGAAAAGCCAATAATCACGCAATGTACATGGGCTTTCATATTAGCTTCGCTGTCCCAACGGAATGTGCGGTAGGCGAAGTCGATGTGTACGCCAAACAGCTCTTGCAGAGGTTTCCATATCGCAGCCACTTGCTCGCCTTGTATGATGGAGTTGGTAGAAACGAGTGCTGCTCGTATCTTTGTTCCTTTCATCATCTTTGCAGCCTTGTAATACCATCCGCCAACATAATCTATGCGCCCTGCCATTTTGGATGGCTTGCCTTTCTCATCCACAAAGATATTCATCAAGTCCTCCTTTTGCTCCTTACTCTGTAAGGATGCGCCCACAAACGGCGGATTGCCGATGATGTAGTCCAGCTCTTCCTTCGGGCACACGCTCTCCCAGTCTATCCGCAGCGAGTTGCCCTCGTGGATGTTGGCATAGCTCTTGAGGGGCAGGAAGTCGATGTCGT
>CAVGKZ010000025.1:0-17212 GCA_963630025.1 bacterium
GTTACGATGCATTGTCGGGACGTCCTTGCTGTCGAAAATCGTACAAAGTTATTATTTTACCGACACTTTTGAGTAACTTTGCGGCACGATGGACGTTCTCAACATTCTTTTTTTTATATAAGAGGCGTAGGTTTTGAAGTGGTTAAGACACATAGTCAGCTGCATCGTATGGGTCGTAGTCGGCCTGTACCTGTCGCTCTTTGTCCTGCTGCACCTGTCCTCCGTACAGCAAAAGATAGGTTCGGCTGCCGCCGGCGTGCTGAGTGAAAAGCTTGGCACGAGCGTCTCCATAGGCCAGGTGAACGTGGGACTGTTCAACAGGGTTGTGATTGACGATGCAACCATACTCGACCAAAGCGGCAGACGGATGTTTCAGGTTGCGAGGATGAGTGTCAGAATCAAACTGCTGCCTCTCTTTCGCGGACAGATAGCCATCGCTTCGGCACAGATGTTTGGTGCCAACATACTGCTCTATCAGGCTTCGGCTACGACAAAGCCCAATTACCAGTTCGTTTTAGACTCGCTCGCATCAAAAGACCCTGACAGTGAACAAGGGCCTATAGACTTCCATTTGGGTTCGTTCATCATGCGCAGGAGCAGTGTGTCCTACGACCGGCTGGACGTTGCGCCCCGAAAAGGCATTGCCGACATGACCCACATTGGACTGAGCGACATTAGCGCGAACATACAGGTGGGCATATTGACGGACGACAGCGTGAACCTGAAGGTGAAGAAACTGGCTTTCAAGGAGCGGTCGGGGTTCAGTCTCAAAAAGCTGTCGCTGGCTTTTGAAACAGGAAAGAGCTGTGGCAAACTCTCCGACTTTGAACTTGAAACGCCCTACTCGCACATCAGTATACCTTATATATATGCCTCGTACACGCTGAAAAACGGTTTGCCCGACATCGCCACGGCCACATACAAGGGGCAGCTGGACGAGTCGGTGGTTAGTGCCGTGGATGTGGGCAAGTTCGTGGAGCTTCCGGCAACTGCCAACGCCAGCGCTACCCTAAGCGCAACGGTACACGGACGAGGAAAAAGTGCTGTAGTGCCGCTCTTGGACATAAACACTTCGTTCGGAGCGACGCTTAAGGCAAAAGGCAGAATCAACTGGAACAGAGACGGCAAGACAGCATGGCACGCCGACCTGCAGCGACTGTTCGTTCCGCAAACGGCATGGAAGGACATCAGCAACACCATTGCGCCGAAACAGGACAGTACGTTTGTTGTGCTCCAACGGCTCGGCGACATAACGGTAAGCGGCAACGGAGGCAGGGAGAAGCGCGGACAGACTATGGCCAGTGTCGATATTGCCTCTGGAGCAGGCACGGCAACCATAGGCTTTTCGGCTGACCCGAACGACCGCTTCCATGCTTACGTAAAAGCGGAAAATACAGACCTGGGGCGTATTCTCAACGACAAACGATTCGGAAACGTGCAGACCGAGATGAATCTGGACGGCAGTCTAAAGAGCAAGGCGCAGCCCGAAATAAGGGCTAAAGGTACGCTTGCGCATTTCACGTATAACGGCTACGAATACAAGAACATAGACCTCGATGGCTCGTATGGCACCGACAGCATTGGCGGACAGCTGGCCATGAACGACCCCAACGGCAGTCTGGACATCAAGGGCAACGTGAAAAAGGTGCGCAACGCAACGGACTTCGACCTAAAGGCCTCCGTCAAGAACTTCTCTCCCAAGGGAATGAAACTGACTGACCGGTGGGGCAACGCACGTTTCTCGGCCAACATGGAGGCACGGGTGACAGCAAAGAATGTGGCCAACGCCATAGGCAGGGTGACACTGAGCGACTTCAGGATGGAGAAAGCAGACAGCACGTACGAGCTGAAGGAAGTGACCGTAACCTCCGGACGACGCGGCGACCAACACTTCATTGCCATGACCGGCGACATTGGCCGTGCGGAAATGGTGGGCAAGGTGGACTTCGGGTCCATCCCGCAGAGCGTGGCCGACTTTGCAAGGGGCGTACTCCCTACCCTACCTAGGCTGCCTCGCCGCACGAAGCACGCCAGCAACGACTTCCTCGTGAACGCCGAGATAACCAGGACCGACTGGATTGAAACCTTGCTGCAAGTGCCTTTCAGGTCAAAAGGCACGATAAACCTAAACGGAAAGCTTAGCGACACCGACAAGGACATGTATCTGAACTGCACCGCTCAGGCCATACACTATGGCGGACAGGACTTTGAGGATGTGTCGGTGGCCATCACCGCACCGGAAGACGCTCTGCACACTGACATAAAGGCAACGAAAGTGCTCGGCGACGACGGCAGACTGAGAGTGGAACTGAGCGGCAACGCCCACGACAACCGCATGGAGACTTCGCTACAATGGAGCAGTGACGATGCCGAAAGTTTCAGAGGTGTACTCAATGCCGACGCTCTGTTTCAGTCGAACAAAGGAGCTACCGAAACGGAGGTTCGCTTCAAACCGTCAAGCATAACTGTTGGCAACGCCGAATGGACAGTTCGCCCCGCACGAGTGACTTTTTCAGGAAAGCGCATCAACGTGGAGGACTTCGCCATTACCCACGACAAACAGCACATCATGGTGAACGGTATGGCTTCGGCCGACGGCAACGACTCGCTGTTGGTTGACCTCAACGACATTGACGTGGCATACATACTCAACCTTGTGGACTTCGACGCAGTGGACTTTGCCGGTCAGGCTTCGGGAAAGGCACGGATAACCGACCCGTTGGGCAATCTCGGTGCGGAAGCAAGGCTGGTTGTAAAGAATTTCACGTTTGAACAGGGACGCATGGGAACGCTTCACGCCAATGTGAACTGGAACAAGAAGGAGAAACAGATAGACATAGACGCCATAGCCAACGACGGGGCTGACGCAATGACGCTAATCAATGGCTATGTGTCGCCGCCGCGCAACTACATAGACCTGGACATAAAGGCCGTGGGGACGCACATTGACTTCGCAAGGTCGTTCACAGGCAGTTTCATGGACAAGCTAAACGGTCACGCCAACGGTGGTGTAAGGTTGCACGGACCGTTGAGTGACATGGATCTGACTGGTATGCTGGTGATAAACGGAGGATGCAACATAAGCACAACCGGATGTGCCTACACGCTGGACAGCGACACTCTGAGGTTTAAGGTGAACGAGATAGAATTTGCCAACGCCCACATCACCGACATATACGGCCACTCGGGATGGATAAACGGCGGCATACACCACGACCACTTGTCAAATCTGTCATACGACATAGGCATAGAGTCGGACGAAATGCTCGTATATGACTTCAAGAACTTCGGCGACGACACGTTCTACGGCACGGTGTTCGGCTCGGGAAGCTTTGACATACACGGCAACGACAACGGGGTGACGATGGACATGGATGTCACTCCGCTAAAGAACACCACCTTTGTATACAACGCATCCACGCCCGATGGCATATCCGGACAGGAGTTTATCACGTGGAAGGACCGCAACCAGACGGTTAGACAGACCGCGAACGGAATGGTAAAGACTGCCGACGAGAGCAACAACCGACAGCAAACGTCGGACTTGCGCATCAACTTCGCACTCAATATGACCCCTAACGCTACCATAAAGCTGCTCATGGACAGCAAGACGAACGACTACATAACGCTCAACGGCACAGGAACGCTGCGCGCAACATACTACAACAAGGGGGCTTTTAACATCTACGGCACTTACAATGTGGTGTACGGCACCTACGGAGTGACCATACAGAACATCATAAAGAAGAACTTCACATTCAACGAAGGCGGCACCATCGTGTTCAGAGGCAACCCCTATGACGCAGACCTGAACCTCCAGGCGGTGTATACCGTAAACGGTGTGTCACTGTCTGACCTGAACATCGGCAACAGCTTCTCCAACAACACAATAAAGGTGAACTGCCTGATGAACATAAGCGGCCAACCGAGCAAACCTGTGGTGGACTTCGGCATGGATATGCCAACGGTCAGCAGTGACGAGGTGCAGATGATAAGGAACGTAATCAACAGTGAGGACGAGATGAACCAGCAGGTGTTGTATCTCCTCGGCATCGGACGCTTCTACCCACAGGGCAACAACAACTCCACAGCGCAGGACGAGAGGCAGCAAAGCCAGACTTCGCTCGCCATGCAGAGCCTGCTGTCTGGCACGTTGTCGTCGCAGATAAACAACGTGTTGAGTACGGTCATCAAGAGCAACAACTGGAACTTCGGCGCAAACATATCCACAGGCGACGAGGGATGGAACAACGCGGAATACGAAGGACTGCTCAGCGGAAAGCTACTCAACAATCGGCTGCTTATAAACGGGCAGTTCGGCTATCGGGACAACGCCAATACGGCCAGAACGAGCTTCATCGGAGACTTCGACATTCGCTACCTGCTCCTGCCCAACGGCAACATCGCCATAAAGATGTATAATGAAACCAACGACCGATACTTCACAAAATCGAGCCTCAACACTCAAGGCATAGGTCTTATTCTGAAGAAGGATTTCGGCAAAACGAGCGAACTGTTCAAAAGAGACAAGGAAGAAAAGAAGACTAAAAAGACTAAGGGCAGGAAATAACCGATATGTTTTCCTGCCCTTAGCCTCTCGACTTATTATTTCAAAGCATTACCGTTTTCTAACGGCGTGTTTAGTTGTTAGTGGCGGTGTTGCCGCTTTCGAGTATTCTCAATATGCGTTCCGCAGTGCGTCCGTCCCACCTTTCGGGCAGCGCACTCTTCTTCCAACGGTTGGCAACCATTGCGCTTACTGCTTCATACAGTGCAGTTGCGTCCTCGTCAACGAGCACGTTTGACCCAACTTTTACCGTCTCCACGTGTTCCGTATAGCTGTTCAGCGTTGCACAAGGCACGGAGTTGAACGTTGCTTCCTCCGCTACGTTGCCCGAATCGGTAACGATTCCACAGGCGTTGGCGGCCAAATAGCCAAACTCAAGATAGGACAATGGTTCAACGACGTGCAGGTTGGGACAGTCAAGCGACAACCCCTTCACCGTTTCCTCGGCCAGTCCGCGCAAAGGAGCTACCACCGACATATCGCTCGCAGCCTTGCACATGCTCTCAATCATGCTCTTCAGGTTGTCCTTGCACTCCATCAGAACCTTGCGGTTGAGCGTAAACAAGATGTACTTGCCCTTTTCAAGGTTCAATTCCTGCCATACTTCGGGACACGACAAACGACTGTAGTTATGGCGCAAGGTGTCCATAAGGATGTTTCCCACCATATATATATGCGTCATCTCCAGTCCTTCGCGAGTGACAATGCTGTTGGCACCGATGCCAGCCGTAAACAGATAGTCGCTAAGGCCGTCTATAACGAGACGATTGACCTCCTTTGGCATCGACATATCGAACGACCGGGTGCCGGCAACGAGATGAGCGAGCTTCACGCCACGCTTCTTTGTCACGATGGCTGCGGCCATTGTTGAAGCCAAGTCGTCCACTACAATCACTACATCCGTAGAATTACGCTCCAGATACAGTTCAAATTCGGCCATCACACGCCCGGTCAACTCATTGAGACTGGCGCAATCGACACCGAGAAAGACACTGGGACGAGGTATTTGCAGGTCGTCAAACAATGATGGTTCGAGCGTCTTGTCGTTCTCACAACCAGCATATACGAGCGTATAGTCAATGGCTTCGCCCTCTGAACGAGCCTTGTTTACTGCCCAAACTATCGGGGCTACCTTAATGAAATTGGGGCGTGCGCCCACCATAATGCAGATGTTAAGCATGTCTGTTGTTCTGTTTCTTTTTTTTATGGTCTGGATTTCCTTTACCGCAAGCATATCTTCCTTTTCCAAAGACTCTGCTTAGAAAGCGTAGCCAAGCGTCATCAACACCTGATGCTGATTGTTCTTTACGCTAACGCCGTCGGCTTTGTTGACCACATCTTCAGCAGAACTGTCTACAAAAGGATGGAAAGTTCCGTTCTGCATCGAATACTGATAAGCGAGGTCAATAGTGAACTTGTCAGCCGCATAGCCAAGTCCGCAAGTAATCCGGTTGGTGGCTTTCCAGTTGGTATAGTCGGTTGTTGACGTATAAGCGTTGCTTACAGAGTTGACAAGTACGCCCTTCTCGGCACTGGTCTTGTACATAGGCGACACATAATTGTAGCCCAATCGTACGGCAATGGATGGATCTGGACGGAACTCCGCACCGAGTTTCACCGTGCAGACTCCCTTCAGAGTCTGCTTCGTGGCGGCATTCATCTCCCCGTCGCTGCTGCTTGAACTGTAATAAGAGCCGTCCCAGTCACGATAGCCGCCGTTTTTTATACGGGTGTCAAGGCTTCCGTAATCGGCATATTCAAACGCTGCGCCAAGCGCAATGTTGTTTCCGATGGTAGAACCGGCACTCAATCCGAACTTCCACGGCGTGTTAAGGCGGAAATCATAAGAGTCTGTTTTATGGGCAGAGTTAAATCTGCCTACAGAAGTATTGTTGTCAAGCCGTGTACTGTATGTACTGGTAAGGTCATAGAACGTTGGCGACGCTACAGAAACGCCTATTCGGAACGGCGATTCGGCCATAGGGCGCACAATAGCGCCAGCCTTTATGCTGAAACCAGTACCGGTAATGGTGCGGTCATCGGTCATTGTCACCGAACCAATAGACGCGTCGTCATAGCCAATAAGCTGCTCTGTGTATTGGCTGTAAGCGTTATAGTGAACGTCATTTATGCCGACTGTAACTCCCAAGTACAGTTGGTCGTTGCAGTTTCCGCTGATATTCAGTTCATAATTGCCTATGTATCCTGAATGGGCGCGGTTGAACGTATAGCCTATAGCATCGTAATAGTATGTCGTATAAAGATATCCCGGTTCTGTAGTCAATGCATTGTAATACTCATAGTCTATGGCATTGAAAAGGTTGCTGTTATAAACACCGCTACCGTCCTTGCCCGACACAATGTCACTCTTGTCGACACTCCAATTAAACAATCCGTTGGAAATCTTTATAAAAGACTGTTTGTTTTGCGATGCTTCATTGAGCGCAGACGCCACCGACAGTATCTGCCCGAAGTTGGTACTTTTGTGGTAATTAAGCGCAATGTTGACAAAAGATTGCTTTCCGGTGCGCATGGAATAGACGAATCCTACCTGGTCGAAACTCATTCGGGTCTTGTCCGTTCCGGCGAAACCAACGGCATCTTCCTGTGAAACCAATCCGAATGACAGCTTTGCCTGCGAACTGCGGAATAGTCCGATGCCGGCTGGATTGCTGCTTATTGTGGAAAGGTCGGCTCCCAGCGCATCCATTGCGCCGCCCATACCGACATAGCGTGCCGTTCCGTTCAGTCCTTCCGTAGCTATTGCGGCGTTCAGATAGGTTTCCTGTGCCGTGGCATGTGCTGAAACAATCAGTCCCAATGCCACAAATACTATGTTTGTTTTCATGCTATATTTCTTATTGGTTCATTGTCTTTTTACATTGATGATGCCTTTTGTCCGTACCACAGACATCAACGCCGCCCGCCAAGCGTGACTCCATGCGACCCTCCGCCTGCGCTTCCGCCACGCGGACCGCTAAACGAACCGCCTCCACGCGCTCCACTAAATGAGGATGAACCACCGAATGACGGCGATTGGCGGTTGACTGATACGTTATTATAGGTGTTTGTGTTGCGCCGACCGCTGAAGTCGCTATTAGATACAGAACCTCTCCGACCACTGAAGTCGCGCACTGTACCGCTGAAATTGCGCCTTGAAGTAGTGGAGTTGCCGCCGGTGCGCTCGCCGCTGAAGTCGCTGCGGCTGAAACGGCGCACTCCATTGGGGCGTGAATAGGCATATCCGCCGTAGTAGGGGCTGTAGTGGCCGTGCCAACCACTGCCATACCACGGTCTGTCCCAATACCACGAACTATAGTATGTGTATGGATAGCCCCAATACCACGACCTGTAGCCATAGTACGGATAGTCCCACGTCCAGTAGTTGTACGAGCCCCAACTGTCGAAACGTCCGTCCGTATAGCCAGCCCAGTACGGTTCGTACCAGTCGTAGCCGTCAAAGCGACTCATGTTTCTTGTGTATCTGTAGTCGTCCATATCATCAGTGGACGAGTTGGGATAGACTCCCTTCACTCCGTTGAACATTATAATGTCGTTTCCGGCTGAGTCGATGGGCTGCACCGTACTTCTCCGGCGGTTATAGTCGTCCGCAGTTCTGCCGCAACCGGCATAGTATGTGTCGGCAGGTATACCGTATTCGGCTGCGCTCTTTTCAACATTCTTTTTCGTTGGCACAAAATACAAGTCGTCTTGCGCTGTCGCATCGGCAACAAACGCCCCGATAGCGAGAGTAAGGATTATCAGTCTTTTCATATAAAACGTTCCTTTCTTCTTCTTTTTCTTGTGCAAAGTTAAGTCTAATGAGCCTTTCCGCATAGGGAAAAGTCCTAAAAAGCGATAGGTGAACCCCTAATTTATACTTTTTCTACAAATGCAATGGATAGTGGTGGAAAAGGCGTTAACTTTGTAGGCAACAAACAGAAAAGCAACGGAAATGAAGTATTACAAAGTGAATTTCAACATAGACGCGCCACAGGAATTGCTGGGCGATGCCCGCGACCTGTTGGCAGCCGCTGCCGGCGAGGCCGGATTTGAGACATTTGAGGATACTGAACAGGGACTGAACGGCTATGTTCAGACCACCCTCTTGGACTCCGAGGCATTGGAACAGGCCGTTTCGGGCTTCCCAATGAGTGGCATAGACATCACATACACGGTGACTGACGCAGAAGACAAGGACTGGAATGAGATATGGGAGAACGAAGGTTTTGAACCTATCACGATTGGCAATCGGTGCGTAATACACGACGGACGGCATTTGCCAGCCCAAACGACAGAGGTTAGCGTGGAGATTGACGCACGCCTGGCATTCGGCACCGGTAGCCACGAGACCACTCGCATGATGGCAAACGCCCTCATAGAGGAACAACCCGAGGGAAAAAGTGTGCTCGACGCAGGCTGCGGCACTGGCATACTGGGCATACTTGCGCTGAAACTTGGTGCGCAGCAAGTGACAGGCTACGATGTTGACGAGTGGAGCGTGGACAATGCGCGCCACAATGCTATAATAAATAATGTGGAAAACGGCTACACGCCACTGTTCGGCGACGCGTCCGTGATAGAAGACACGCCGCAAAGCTTCGATATAGTGGCCGCAAACATAAATCGCAACATACTGCTTGCCGACATGAAACGTTGGGTAGGCGTGATGAAAAGCGGCGGAACACTGCTCGTAAGCGGTTTTTATACTGACGACAAAACCATGATTGAAGACCACGCAAAGAGTCTCGGACTGGTGAAAAATGCCGAATGGGAGAACAACCGTTGGGCGTGTCTGGCTTTCCGACTGGCCGATTGATTATAAGCAAGCTACGCATTACATACTAAACCTACTGCATTTTACTCTATGGAAAGGAAATTCTTATGCACTCTGGCGACCGCACTATTGCCACTGTTGGTCTCTGCCCAAAACGATTCAATACCGTTCAAAGGACGTTTTGAAAACGGTGAATACAACGTATATATCGAACTTGACCTGTATGAACGTAATATCAATGTGCCGGCACACGAACTGTTCGGTCCCCTACCCGGCTATCTTGGCAAGCGTTACAACGGCTTCTACTGGCTCGTCACCGACGGTAAGGTAACGTCAAAGCACAAGGCAGCACTCAGCCTGATAAACGATTACGGCAGCGAAGACCTCAAGGCATCGCTCACAATGAAGAACGACAGTACATTCATCTTGCGCCAAGAGGACGGCAGTACACTGAAAGTACCAAACAAAGGCAAGTGGCAAAAGTTGCCAAAAGAACTGGAACTGAAGAAGAAGAGGTAATAGTGTCGACAATACGCTTCCATACAAAATGCCGTGCCGTCATACCCTTGTGGGATATATGACGGCACGGTGTTTTTGTACTTCCGCGGTTTGCGTAGACAAATCAATACGCATTCTTGTCATGCACTACTATTTGCTTGGCCGTCTTCCATATTATTTTCAAATCAAGCCAGAAACTCCAGTGCTCAATATACCAGATGTCGCGCTTTACGCGTTCCTCCATCTGCCACAGCTCCTTGGTTTCGCCACGGAATCCGGTGACTTGCGCCCAACCGGTTATGCCCGGTTTGATGAAGTGGCGCACCATATACTCAGAAATTAGTTTTCTGTAGACCTCGGTGTGGTAGAGCATGTGCGGACGCGGCCCTACTATGCTCATGTCACCCTTTAGCACATTGAAGAACTGCGGGAACTCGTCGATATTTGTCTTGCGCATAAAATTGCCGAAGGCGAACTTGCGAGGATCATGCTCCGTACACTGTGCCTTGTCGGCATCAGCATTGACGTGCATGGAACGAAACTTGTAGCAGTAGAAGTTGCGGCCGTCAAGCCCCGTGCGTTCCTGTTTGAAGAATATCGGACCAGGGCTTTGCTTCTTTATAATAAAAGCGACAACTGGGATGAACGGCAACAGGCACAGCAGTATGGTCGCTGACACAACCACGTCGAACAGCCGTTTCACTATCCTATTGGTCGGCCTTATCAGCGGTTCCACGTATTTGGTCAGCACCGTCACGTCGCCTATGCGCTCCTGGGCATACGCCTTACCCATCAAGTTTATGTAGGCCGGGATGTAGTAGAAGTGTATCATGTTGCTGTCGCAGAGACTCACCATCTCACGGATAGCCACTGTTTCATTAAACGGAAGGGCGCAATACAACTCATCGCCGTTGGCAATCAGTTTTGAAGATGCCATCTGCGAGAAGAATTCGGAAAGCTTTCCGCCATAAACAAGTCCCTCTGGACAGTCTTTCAGTTCCTGGTCGGCAAAATAACCCACGATACGGTAGCCCGAAGAGCGGAAACTGGACAAATACTCATAAATTGAAACTATCTGGGGAGTGTTTCCCACGAGCACCACACGCCTATTGTTATGACCCATTCGGCGATAACCTGCCACAACACTGCGCTCCACATAGCGAGAGAGCAATATTCCGAAGTAAAAGATTACCGTGAACAGAGCCGTAAACTTGTTGTCAGGCATAGCCAAGTGCTCATAGCTGAAAAAGAGAGCTGTGAATACGTATGTGGCAACTGCCTGAGAAAGCACAAGATACGTGGTTTGGCGCAACACTTTATATGACGTAGAGAGACGCTCGTGCAGTACAGTAGAGAAGAAATACTGAGCCACAGCCAACGCTACGTTGGCCACAAGACAAAGGAACAACCGGCGCCCCCCATTGGCAAGTGTCGTGTAGACCCAGTCGTTATAAACGTACAAATAAAACAAGGCGTTGAGAACGACGAAATCACACACAATGACTGCATTTCTGATTTGCAGACTTGTCCTTGAGTGTAGTCGCATAGAGTCGGAAGTTCTGTTCACGGCCATTTCCCTTTCTTGGTTTGTTTTGTATATAGAGGGTGGTTATATATATAATTACCACCATAGCGTCTTTGCAACTGCAAATTTAGCTTTTATAAATAAAAAGAAAGAATATGCGTCGGATTTTTTCTGTGCTATTTTTTTGTACACGAAGCGTCTTTGCGAGAAAAATCGCCACACACGGAAGAATATTGTGTTGTGCGCTTTTACAACTCACAAATACGGGGCTTAGTAAAACAGGAACATTTTATGAGAGGAAAAGTCGAGAAAAAAGGTTGCGGCAAACGCTGGCTCCATTCGGGAACACTGCGTTTGCCGCAATTATAGGAGACTGAAGATGCCCGCAATTAACGCGTGGCAGTTGTCAGCTTGGCTTTCTTCATACCGTCGCAAGTGGCCGTGAGAGTCACCTTGCCAGGCGTGCGGTCGGAGCGAAGAATTACGGTACAAGTACCGTTATACAAATCTCTCGTGTTGCCAACCGACAATTCGTCACTAAGCATATTGCCGTTTATCACACCCACAATGGTGGCAGGGCCTTCAACAGCGAACGTCACTTTACCTTTGGATGTCTGTACGCGGCGGCCTTTCTTGTCCACTGCCGCAATGCGGATGTGCTGCAGGTCGTTGCCGTCAGCCTTCCAGTTGGCGTTGTCAGCCTCAGCTGTCAGTGAAACAGCGTCGCCTGTGGTCTCTATTTTATGGCGTGCCACTACTTTACCGCCGTTGATGGCCACCGCTTCTATATATCCTGGCTCGTATTTCACACCGTCCCACTTCAGCTTGTTGCGTGTTCGTGGATTGTTCTTGTCGTTGGTCTTCCGTCCGACACTCTTGCCATTGACGAAAAGCTCCACTTCGTCGGCGTTGGTATAAGTGTATAGCGACACGGTGGAGCCGGCCTTGCGGTTCCAGTGGTCGGACATACGCTGCGTACCGATTTTCACATCGTTCCAAACCGTGTTGTCGTCACTGTCTATGATGCCTATGTGTACTGTGGGAACTTCAGGGCAGAACATCGATTTCAGCAGATAAGCTATCGGTTTCGGTTCGAGCGACACGTCGAAAGCACCCTGTACCCAACCTTTTGCAGGCCATCCGTTGGACTCGCCGAGGTAGTCAATCATGCCCCAATAAGCCAGACCGATCACCTTGTCGAGGTTCATCTCGTAGAAGTTGGGACCCATCATGGCCGTGTTGGCCTCACTCTGATAGAACATCATGTTTGGATAGCGGCGGCTGTCACCTGGAAAATACATATAGCGGTAGTTGTAGGAAGCTACATCCGTGACGAGTGCCAACGGCGCGGGCAGCGAATCGGTGTGCTGGTTGCGACCTCTGGGGTGCATAGCCACCGTGACAGGGCGCGTAGTGTCGTAGCGGTTGAGCAGCAACTTCTGCATTTTGTAGGGCGTAACGCCCCAGTCGGCATACGGCAAGTCCCAATATGTCTGCAGCTCGTTGCCAAGACTCCACATAATAACCGATGGGTGGTTGCGGTCGCGGCGTATGAACTCCGGCACATCGTGCTGCCAAAGGTCGGTCCACTCGGTGCGTCCGCCGGCAAACTTGGTGAGCCATTTGTCGTAAAGTTCGTCAACAACGAGAATACCGTACTTGTCGCAGAGGTCAAGGAACGACTTGCTATACGGATTGTGCGACGTGCGGATATGGTTGAAGCCAAACTGTTTCAGCAACTGTATGCGCTTCTCCATCGCACGAGGATAGGCTGCGGCACCGAGAGCACCAAGTGTATGGTGGTTGGCGTTGCCCTTGAGTAGCACTTTCTTGCCGTTGAGCTTTAGTCCGAAGTCAGGTGAGAACTCCAAGGTGCGCACTCCGAAGTGTTCACTTACCCTGTCGGCCACTGTACCGTCTGGCCGCAGGAAACTCAGTTCGGCAGTGTAGAGATAGGGAGTCTCGCAGCTCCACAGGTGGGGTGATGACATCATCACCGTGTCCACACCATATTCATTGGTCTTCTGGCCTCGGTTGAACGGTATGTCACGCTTCTTCTCATAGACAGTCTTTCCCTCAGCATCGGTTATCTTCACGTTTACGCTCAAATCCTTTATCTTCAGGAAACACGCCATCTCGGCCTGTATACACACCGTAGCTTCGCCGGCGGAAACCTTTGGCGTTGTTATGTAAAGCGGGTGACGGGTAAAATACTGCTGCGCATCGGTCACAACGAGGTGTACGTCGCGGAATAGACCACCGCCTGTATACCAGCGCGAGTTTTCAGGCTGTTGCGTATTGGCCTTTACCGCTATCACGTTGGGTTGTCCGTACTTCAGCAACTTGGAAACATCCACGTCGAAACCCAAGTAGCCATACTCCGTACCGCCTATGCGCTGTCCGTTGAGGTATACATCGCCCACAAGCATGATTCCTTCAAAGTCCAAGAGCACGCGTTTGCCCTTCATGGAAGCGTCGGGCGTGATGGTTTTTCGATACCAACCGATGCCCATTTCCTTGAAAGCGCGCGAACTGAGGCGGCTTCTCACATTGCTTGCCGCATCGCTATTGTCGGCTTTCTCGTCCTTTGATGGTGGCACCCAAGGCTGAGAAATCTGAAAATCGTGCGGAACGTCAATGGTTTGCCATTGGCTGTCGTCAAACGAGACGGCCTCAGCTCCTGAAATGTCACCTGCATGAAAGCGCCATCCGAAGTTCAGATTGTCCACTTGTCGTGGATTGTCGGCTGCAAAGAGTTGCGCAAAGGCACAAAGAACCGACAAAATCAGTACTGCTGTTCGTTTCATTGTCATTAGTAGATTTTTAATTTGTATTGAAGTTTTATTGTTTGTTGTCGTATTTTCCTATAAAGAACGCCGTTTTCGACACGGCATCCGGCCAGACTCAGCATTCGCTGCCCCACCCTTGCGGATAAAAATCAGAATGAGTAGGTGAAGCCAAGCGAACAGTATTCCTTGAATTGCAGGTAGCCCAGCTTGTCGTCGCGGTTGGCCGAGTCGTCAAAACGTGGGTAAAGGAAGATGTTGGTGCTTATATAGCGGCTCACTTTGAGTGCGATTGTGTTTTCCCATTCCACCAAGGCGCGACTGTAAGAGGTGTAGCCGTAGAGTCTCGTTTTCCAGTTCACGTTGTCGCTGATGTTCCACGTAAGGTTGGCGGTGAGCTGCGAACCGAAGTCTTCACGAGTGTGGTGCTCACCGGTTATGCCATATCGCGAAGCCAAATCCTGTCGGTCCACATAGCGGAAGTTGAAGGAAAGGAATGAGAGGTTGATGCTTCCTGTCAGCCTCTTGTTCTTTGTCTCCACCGTATAGTCCATACCAAGACCGAGGTTGAGGTCGAAAGGTGACATGAAGTCGGAGTATACATTCTTGTCATTGCTCTTCAGACCGTGGGTAAACTGCGTATAAGCGAGCAGCTGCAAGCTGTAATACCAGTGGGAATGTGCCTGCAAACCAAGTTTACCTGTATAACGGATAAGGTCGTTGTTGGTCTTGAACATGTGCAAGGTGTCGTCGCGCGAGGTCTGGAAGCCCAACCTAAGCTCCAGTTTGTTCTCAAACTTCACACGGCTCTTGTTGTTGTAGTTGGCGTTAAGCGTCAGGCTACTCACAAGGGAATAGTTGCTTTCGCCTCCCTTATACCAGTTGTCTGTAATATAGTTCTGAAGGAACTGTATGTAACTGTCACCACTGAATGTCCAGAAATTCGGTTTGCGTATAAGCACACCATCCTGGGCTGGAAGCATACCGTCCTCCGGAAGCGGTTCGATGTGCTCCGACAACTTCACATTGCGGCGCACAGGTTTGTCCAACTCGTTTCTTATTGTACCAATACGGCGCAGACGCGACTCACTGTCCACCACCAAATCTGGCCGGGAGAGATAGACGTTTGTCATCACACCGTCGGTCAATCCTGCTATACTGTCGCTTATCAGTGTGTCGCCATCAACGCTAAATGCCCTTTTGGCCACATCGTGATAGAACGTGAACGGCAAAAACAACCGTGCAGTACTCATATCAACGCCGCTTGTATTTACTTTGGAAGAGTCAATTCTCAGTCGCAGAGCCGCAAGCGAGTCGGTATAGGCTCTCAGTATGGCCGTTGTGTCTCTGGCGGCACGTCGTCCGGTATGGCGATACGCCCCTGCCGCAGCATGCAAAGCCGCAGTAAGGAGAACCGCAAAAAACAATATTCTATAGCAAATGTGGCGCATATTGGTTGGTTAAAGTAGTGTTCCTGATATATGGAACAGGCTGTTTAGCTGCAAAATTAGGCAAAATATTCCTAACATTCCGCCTGTCGCATCACAAAAAGCTTATTCGTTGCTGAACTCAAGCTGTCTGTATGCCACGAGTCGCCATGTGCGTCCGCCCGTTTCTTTATAGTAGACATAAGCCTGGTATCGGTTTTCCGTCTGGTAGAAGTTGCCTTCCGACGGCGGTATGACGGTTCGTCCGTCGGAGGTCTTCAGCAAGTATTGGTATGAATAGTAGCCCTGTTTTTGCAGCAACACTGCATTGTACGAACCGTCAGTGCTGTCATACTCCATAACATATTTGTCCTTGTTGGCATCTGTTGTCCACCATCCGTCTATCACAATGTTGCCGCTTCCCACCTCCGCAGTCTTCAGTTTGTAGTGAACATAAACGTATTCGCAACTGTAGTCGTTCTCCACGTTGTCACTGTTGCGTATGTAGAAAGCTCCGTTGGCATCCACGTCATAGAGATAGTTGCGTCTGTCCTCACTCGCAAACGTATAGGCATGATAATAATGACCGTCCCATTCCGTACGGTCAATACCCATTGTGGGATGACTCACGTCGAGGGTTTCAAACTTGTGGTATTCGTTTCCCGCATCGAAAATCAGATTTTTGTTGTGCGTCCATTGCAGTCCGCGGTTGTTCACAAGGTTGGGCCTGATGCTCCTGCGCTCGTTGTCGCTCCTGTCATTTTGCGTCACAACGAGACGCACCTGCTCGTCGGGATTGGTCACGGCAACCGTTCCGTAGTCCAGACTGACCGCTATCTGCTGGTGCGACCTGTTCACATCGATGTCGGTATTGGTAGTTCCCTCAAGCCCTATCCTCATCAGCGGTTCCACCACCATGAACTCTACCGCCAGCACCGGTTTTTCAGCGTTGTCTCCGTCATACACTTTCAGCCGGTAGTTGCCGCTCATCTTGAGTCTACATCTGTCGTTGGGCAAGCTGAATGAGTAGTGGGTATACTGCACAACGGTGTTTATGGAGTTGCGATAGTCCTCTATCGGATTGTTGTTGAAGCCCTCCAGATAGTCGCTCTCGAATATTTCCTCCGACTTTGTCCAGTCGGCTTCGCAGTGCTCTATGGTATATACAAACCTGTGATATACGTGGGACATCTCGTCAAACCCCACGTTGAGCACATCATCGGAGCCAAGCGTGAGCACTGGAGGCGAAAGCCAGTCGGACCCAGCCACCGCCGTGAGCGACCTTATCTGCGGACTGTAAACCACATTGCGCCCCGTTGCCGTGCCTACAGACGTCACGGCAAACAGAACAACAGCCGCAAGTCTCGTGCGGAACAATACTTTTGCTATATACATATATAAGGTAACGTATGCGTGCGCACATTTATTATATGATGTCACTACGTTACGTCACTTGATGGTTGTTCAACACCTCTCATGCGGGGCTGTTATGGTCATGTCATTATACTTAAGGTTGGTTCTATAAATTACCACCGTAACAAACAACAAAACAACATGGATTACGTTTTGCCGTCTTTGGGACTCTTTTCGGTTCATATCGCCACCTCGTTCGGTCGTAATGCTCGCATTGCT
>CAVGKZ010000026.1:0-51116 GCA_963630025.1 bacterium
GCAATGAGCGAAATTAAGGTTTGGCGTTTGTTTGACCTCGACAACCCACCCATAGATTATAACAAAGACAGTAACGCGAACTTTGTTTATGAATTTACAACCGATGGTATCTACAATGCCAACCTTTCAGATAACCTCACAGAGGTGTCACGTTACGGTATTGATGGTCGTAAAGCAGTGAAAGGACAGCTGCGTTTCTCTATCATCAAGATGAGCGATGGTACAACCCGTAAGATTATTAGATAGAATCTTCTTTAATAAAGTATTTATTGCTATCCGGTAAGACTTAGTAACAGACAAGTCCCGTAGGGACGACACATCATAGCGCAGGGACTTGCCCCTGCGCTATGATGTTTTTCAATGGTTTTGCCCCTATAAAGGGGCGCATAATTCATTGTGATGTTTAAATTGATACGCACGGCCCTCAAATCAAGTTTTTCTCAACCATTCCGGCCGCAATTAAGTCGAGACAGCAATGGCGTTTCGGGGCGCAAGAGGGCATCTTTGGAGGCTTTTCCTTTGCCGTTCGAGCTAATTGCACTAACTTTGTGGCAAACAAAGAAAACAACGGACAATCATGCAGGAAACACGACAGAACAGAATAGCAAGACTGCTACAGAAGGAACTCAGCCTGATATTTCAGCAACAGACAAGAGCCACACACGGAGTGATGGTAAGCGTGACACGCGTGAGAATATCACCCGACCTGAGCGTCTGCACGGCATATCTCAGCATCTTCCCCAGCGCACAGGGCGAGGAGATACTGAAAAACATATCGGCAAGCGAGAAAACCATACGCTACGAACTGGGCACAAGGGTGCGCCACCAGCTGCGCATCATACCCGAGCTGCGCTTCTTCATCGACGACTCGCTGGACTACATTGAGCACATCGACGAACTCTTGAAGGGAGGAAACAACTCCAAACAAAACTCATAGAACCACCCTACTCAAGAAATGAACTTCCCCTTCTACATCGCCAGACGGTATCTGTTCTCAAAAAAGAGCACCCACGCCATCAATGTCATAAGTGCGATAAGCGCCATAGGCGTGGCTGTGGCCACGATGGCACTGGTGGTGACACTCAGTGTGTTCAACGGTTTCCACGACATGGTGGCATCATTCTTCACCTCGTTTGACCCGCAACTGAAAATCACGCCGACAGAGGGAAAGACCGTACCCGCCGACGACCCGATTCTCACAAAGATAAAAAAGCTCAGTGCGGTGGAAGTGGCCACGGAAACGTTGGAAGACCAGGCTCTCGCCGTGTATGGCGACCGCCAGGCAATGGTGATGATAAAAGGCGTGGAGGACAATTTTGACAGTCTGACGCACATCGGCTCCATACTTGTGGGGCAAGGGGATTTTGAACTCCATGCGGCCGGCATGAGCTACGGCACGCTCGGCATACGTCTGGCCGAGACCTTAGGCACAGGATACAACTATCCCACACCTATAAAGATATTCGCGCCGAAGCGCGAGGGACAGCTGAACATGGCCAACCCGACCGACGGATTCGTGGAAGACGAGCTGTATTCGCCCGGAGTGCTGTTTTGTGTAAAGCAGGCAAAATATGACAAAAACTACATTATCACCGACATAGGCTTCGCCCGACGGCTGTTTGACGGCCAGGGCATGCTCTCTTCGCTCGAACTGCGACTCAAACCGGGCAGCAATTTCGACAGGGTGAAAGACGAAATAAAGTCAATAGCCGGAGATAAATACTACGTGCACGACCGCTTCGAGCAGCAGGACGACACATTCAAGATAATGAAAATCGAAAAGCTCATGGCCTATATCTTCCTCACATTCATTCTGGTCGTGGCTTGCTTCAACATCATCGGAAGCCTCTCGATGCTCATAATAGACAAGAAAGACGATGTGGTCACGCTGCGCAATCTCGGTGCGAGCGACAGAAAGATAGTGAGGATATTCCTCTTTGAGGGCCGCATGATTTCGGCCATCGGTGCCGTTGTCGGCATAGCGGTGGGACTGCTGTTGTGCTGGTTGCAGCAGCGCTTTGGACTGGTCGGCCTTGGCCGCTCCAGCGGATCGTTTGTTGTTGACTCCTATCCCGTGAGCGTTCACCCCGAAGACATCATCGTCATCTTCATCACCGTGCTCGCCGTAGGCTTCATTTCTGTGTGGTATCCCGTGCGGTATTTTGCAAAACGGCTGCTGAACAAATGAAGAACCGTTCTTGAGCGAAGAGTGAAGAGCGAAGAGTGAAGAGCGAAGAGTGAAGAATGAAGAAGCAACGCCCGGCGGCCGAAGGGAAAGCCAACAAAGCCAAGTTCCAGGGAATAGGGAAGGCTTAGTAGGCGCTGCGTCCTCGCCCTTCAAAGCAAGGGTCCAACAAACATTCTCGGACGCAGCGAGGACGCAGCGCCTACTAAGCCTTCGACTGCGCAGCCCGAAACTGACAGTTTGACTTTCGACTTGAGGGGTGCGGGGACGCAGCACTCGACTCAAGCTATCAAACTGTGCTGAGGGTAATTGTATATCATCTATTCATTTAACGGAAGACCCGTAAAAAGGTCGAACACGAACCTTCCGCACAACAGACTTTTCAAACCAGCAGAGACTAAGGTTAAGCTGCTTGGTTCGATGTTTCCCCAAAAAACAATTTGACAAAAAAAAGAACTTTCCCATAGAAATTAGGAAACGTTCTCATAGAAACCTGACAACTTACGGGTCTACTCGAAAACCTGATTGCACTACTCCAAATATTTTTGTTGGGCTTTTGCCTTGAGGGACGCAGCGCCTACTACAGACTTTCACAAGAGCAATAGAAAAGAACTTCATTCATAATTGGCCTGCTTTGCCAAACGAGAAAATCTGCTGACACTCTATCAGAATGCCAATAGTTTGCGAGAGCCAAGAAACAGAAAATCGGAACCTTCCGAAGAAGATTCCGACTCAGTACCCAGACCCGGGCTCGAACCGGGATGGGTTTCCCCACTGGTGTTTGAGACCAGCGCGTCTACCGATTCCGCCATCTGGGCTTTTAACGGATGCAAAGGTACACATAATATTTATACCTCCCAAACATTTTTGTCAAAAACACTGCCTAACGCGATTTCGCAACCGAAAAAAACATTACCTTTGTGGACGGAATAGAACAAACTTTGTTACATATATCCATTTTAGGGTGGCGATTTTATAGAACCCACCTTTTATTCACAAATATAGTATAACGTTCTTAAAAAGAAGCATGAAAAAGATTATCATGACAATGGCCATGGCAATTCTGACGGTGTTCAGTGCTATGGCGCAAGATGGCGAAAAGCCATTCTATGGATTGGGCAACCGCCTTGGTGCAGGTCTTGGCGTTGGCACCGAAGGATATGGCATCGACGTCGCCACCAGTTTCAACAAGTATTTCGGAGTACGGCTCGGTCTGAACATAATGCCGGGAGCAAGCTTCAACACATCGGTTGACGTTGACGCATCGGGACCGAGCGACGGTTCATACACCGGCAGCAAGAAGATGGATGTGAGTACATCTATGAGCCGCACGTCGGTGGACCTTAAATTCGACTGCTATCCTTTTCCAAACCAGAGTTCATTTTTCGTGACTGCGGGCTTCTCGTTTGGCGGTTCCAAGTTGATAAAGGTGAATGGCCACAGCGACGAATTTGCGGCATTGGTGCAGCAGGGCAAGGAGCTTGGCATTGAAATCGGCGAATATAACATCCCCATCGACGAAAACGGTAACGTGGGCGGCGGCATCAAGGTGTCGGGATTCCGTCCGTATCTGGGCTTGGGTTTTGGCCGACTGATACCGAAAGGACGTGTAGGATTCCGCTTCGAGATGGGACTTCAGTTTCATGGCAAGCCGGAACTTTATGCCGACGGGGTTGACCTGAAGGAAATCATGAGCCGCGAAAAGGATGACGACCTGTCAAAGATTCTCGACAACTTGACGGTATATCCCGTACTGAAGTTTAGCGTAAGAGGCAGAATACTATAGCAACAGCAAAAAAAACGACTTGGTACGATTTGAACCAAAGAAAACATACGTTAAACTGGGTTCAAATCGTACCAAGTCGTTTTTTACCGTCAGATAAACTCGTCGCCGTATTTCATTTGAATCTCGTTGAAGTACTTGCGGACGAGAGCCGATGAGTCGCCTTTCTTGCAGATTAGCAGCACATTGCCCTTCTGAACCACTATGTAGCCGTCGAGACCGCCCACAACGCCAAGCATTCCCTTGGGCAATTTTATCACATTGTCGTGGCTGTTGTCGATGATTACCGTGGAGTCGATGACCACATTGTCGTGGTCACCCTTCTGTTTGCACTCGTATATGGAGTGCCAAGTGCCGAGGTCGGCCCATCCGAAATCGCACTTCATCACGCACACATTGTCGCTGCGTTCCAGCACGGCATAGTCAATGGACAGGTTGGGATAGGAGGAATATAATTCGTCGAAGCCCTTGCTCATGTCGCCATTGCCGTTGAGCTGCTCCATCTGCGACTGCACGTCGGGAAACAACCGCTGGGACATTGCGCTGAAGCACTGCGCTGAAGCGAGGAAGAGTCCCGTGTTCCAGTAAAACTCCCCACTCTCCACGAACACTGTGGCAAACTCGCGCTCGGGCTTTTCGGTAAACGACTGTACGCGATACACACCGTCGGTTTCCGTAGCGTCGCCCACCTGTATGTAGCCGTAGCCCGGTTCCGGTCTTGTGGGCTTCACTCCCATGGTGAGAATATCGTCGTGAGAACCCACATAGTCGAGTCCACTGAGCACATTTTCATCGAAGATTTGCTCGTTGAGCACAAAGAGGTCGGACGGAGTGACCACCACATTGGCCTTGGCGTTGCGCTTCAGAATGTGGGTGACTGCCCAGGCCACGCTCGGTGCGGTGTTGCGGTTAACCGGTTCGGCAAACACGTTGCAGCTGTCAACCTCCGGCAACTGTTCGCGCACGAGGTCAACATAGTCGCTGTTGGTACACACCAGGATGTTTTCCTTGGGCAATATACTCGCAAAACGGTCGTAGGTGGATTGCAGCTGACTCCTGCCGCAACCGAAGAAGTCAAGGAATTGCTTGGGACGTTTGTCGCGGCTGCACGGCCACAGTCTGCGGCCTCTTCCGCCAGCCAGTATCAGACAGTAATTATTGGCGTTCTTTTCCATATCTGTATTCGATTTTCCCTTTGTTTTGATTTGTTCTAAAACACTGTACGAAGATACCAATAATAAATGACTCCACGTAAAGATTTGTGTTTTTTATCACTTTGAAAACAGACGGTAACAGTTGCGCCGCAATGCTTTCCGAGAACAGGCACTGCGCCGCATATTCAGACAACGCGGCAAGCTACAAGTGCGCTGTCGGAGATTCCAACAAAAAAAAAGAAAAGACAGAAGAAAACGGTTGTCAGGGAAGCGTGATGTTTTCCACGTCAACGTGCTCGTGCATAAAGATGCGCGCCGACTCACGGAAGCGGTCGGGGTTTTCGGTAGTAAGGTAATGGACACGCCCGCCGCGCGAGCATTTGGCCTCCATCTCCGGATGACGGACAAAATATTCTTTCAGACTTTCGGCTACATATTCGCCCTGCGGCACAATGCGTATGCCGGGATTGACATACTTGAGTATCTTCGGCATGAGCAGGGGATAGTGGGTGCAGCCAAGGATGATGGCGTCGATGAGACTGTCCTTCATCATCAGCTGGTCAATGCGCTTCTTCACAAAGTAGTCAGCACCGGGACTGTCAGCCTCGTTATATTCCACAAGCGGCACCCAAAACGGACAGGCGATGCCCGAAACGACGATGTCGGGAAAGAGTTTGTGTATCTCCAAGGCATAGCTATCGCTCTTTATCGTACCCTCTGTGGCCAATACGCCTACGTGGCGAGTGTTGGTGAGCGAGCCTATCACCTCGGCCGTGGGGCGTATTATACCGAGCACACGGCGCGACGGGTCAATTCTTGGCAGGTCGTTCTGCTGGATGGTACGCAACGCCTTGGCAGACGCAGTGTTGCATCCAAGGATTACCAAGTGGCATCCGCGCTCAAAAAGGCTCGCAACGGACTGGCGCGTGAACTCATACACAACGTCGAACGAGCGTGTGCCGTAAGGGGCGCGCGCATTGTCGCCGAGATACAGATAGTCGTATTGAGGCAGGAGCTGACGAATGCCATGCAGTATGGTCAGCCCTCCATAGCCAGAATCGAATATGCCGATGGGGCCTGGAGCAGAAGCGAGCGGTTTGTTCATTTCAGACAGTCCTTTACCAACTGGTTGATGTCCTTTCCCTGCACGCTGTTGATGTATGGACAGGCGTTATTGTCGGTGTTTATGATGAATGCGAAGCCCTCCTTTTCACCAACAACCTTTAGAATAGAGTCCAGTTTCTTGTAGAGCGGAGCATAGGCAGTGCGCTCTGCCTCGGCCAAAAGCTTGCGGCTGTCGTCACGGAAAGCGGTATTCTTGGCCATGAGTTCCGCCAGTTCGCTCTGCCGCTTCTTCAGTATCGTGGGCGGGAAGTCACGCTGTCCGTCAAGGAAATCCTCGTATTTGGCGTTGAATTCATCCTCTGCACGCTTGGCTTCCGCATCATATCTGTTGCGCAGTTCGGTCAGTTGGTTCTGTGCTTGCGCATATTCGGGCATACTTTGCAGCGCCTCGCTGTAGCTGAAGTAGCCGAACTTCATTGTCGGCTGCACTGTCGGGGCAACCGTTGCGGCAACAGTAGTGGCCGCATTGACGGGTGTGGCGAGCCGTGTGCTGTCCTGCGCAGACGCTGTCAGCGGCAGAAACAGGGCGGAAAGTAAGAATAAGTGCTTCATAGGAATGGGTAGAGAAAAAGGGAAAACGGCCTCTGGCCGTGTGCCTCATACCGCTGTTTGCGGAATGTGACGGGCACGTGGCCAGAAGCCGCCTGTGTTTATTTAAGTCCGAGCTTGGCTTTTACCTGAGATGTAACGTCGGTGCTCAGTGTAGTGCTGATGTAAGGAACGCCGCCTGCTATATCCATAATGTATACATAGCCACCAGTTTGGCCAACAGACTTGATTGCGTCAACCACCTTGGCGGTGATTGCCTGCATCTTCTCCTGCGAAGCCTTTGCGAGAGCCTGCTGGTTGTCCTGATAGCTCTGCTGAATCTTCTGGTACATATCCTGCAACTCCTGCTCGCGGCGCTGCTTGATGTTGTCCGGGAGAGTGGTTTTTGCCTTCTCGTAGTCTTCCGACTTCTTGGTCAGTTCTTCCTGCATACTCTTGAGGTCGGCCTCATACTGCTTCTGCAAAGCGTCGATTTCGGTCTTTGCCGTTGCGTATTCGGGCATGGCCTGAATGATTTCTTGGGCGTTGACGTGTCCGAATTTCTGTGCGAATGTTGCCACTGGAGCAAACATCAAAAGCATTAAAAGTAACTTTTTCATCTTGTTTGTTGTTATTTTTGTTATTGATTATTCTAATTCGCGTAGCCGAGCTTTTGCAGAACCTCGTCGCTGATGTCCACCTTTGGACTGGCAAAGATGATTCCGGAGTCGCTCGCACGGTCGAGCACGAGCTGATAGCCGCGCAGGTCGGATATGTCCTTTACGGCGTTATATATCTCATCCTGAATGGGCGACATTAGACTTGTGCGCTTCTTGAACAGTTCGCCTTCGGGTCCGAAATATTTCCGTTTAAGCTCCGCAGCCTGTTTCTCCTTCTCCATAATAGCATCCTGCTTGGCCTTTTTTTGCTCTTGGGAAAGGAAAACCACCTCGTTCTGATAGTTCTTGTACATCGTTTGAGCCTCGGTTGACAGAGCCTCAACCTCAGCCTGCCACTTCTTCGACACCTGACTGAGCTGCTCGTTGGCGCGTTCATAGGCCGGCACGTTCTTGAGAATGTAGTCCATATCAATCAAGGCGAACTTCTGTGCGCTCATTGACAATGCGAATATGGACGCGATTACCGTGAAAAGAAACTTTTTCATTGTAGCCTCCTTTTATATGTTGTTGTCATCTATAGACTGTTTCTTGCCGTCATACGGGTGCCCGTCAGAACTCCTGGCCGAGCACAAAGTGGAACTGGCTGCCGCCTTTGGTGCCCGTTGACAGAGCCTTGTCGAAGCCATAAGCCCAGTCGATACCCATCAAGCCCACCATCGGGAGGAAGATGCGCACACCCACACCGGCCGAACGCTTCATGTCAAACGGGTTGAACTTCTTGGTGTCGTACCAAGCGTTACCGCCTTCAAGGAATGACAGACCGTAGATGGTCGTGTTGCCCAGCATGAACGGATAGCGCAATTCCAGTGAGAAACGGTCGTAGGCGTAGCCCGGAGCAGAGTAAGGCGTGAGCGAACCGTTCTCGTAACCGCGCAGTCCGATGGTCTCCTGAGCGTAGCCGGATGAGTAGCCGCTCATTCCGTCACCTCCTACGTAGAACGTCTCAAACGGCGACTTCTTGTAAGAGTTGTATGAACCGAGCAGTCCAAGCTCTACACGAGTCATCAGCACAAAGCACTTCTGACCTCCTGTGAGGGCTGTATAGGTGCGCGACTTGAATTTCCACTTGTGATATTCAATCCACTTGTACTTCTCCTGTTGCTCCTCCCGATAGTTTGCAGAGTTGCTGTTGGTGGCCAGGTTGGCGTAGTCCTTGCCGTCCCAGAGCGACCATGGCGGAGTGAGTGTGAGGGATGCCGCAAACTCAGAACCGCGACGCGGGAAGAGTTGGTTGTCCGTACTGGTACGCGACAACGTCACACCGAGGTTCACGTTGTTGCAGTTACCGTTGGTAATGATGAAGTACTGCCAGTCGCGCAGCATATAACGCTGGTAAGACAGCGACAACGACAGTTGGAAATAGTCGTCAGGCCACCTCAAACGCTTGCCCCAACCTACCGAGAGACCGAACATCTTGACATACTTGTCATCGTCAAGGAAGCTCTCGTAGTTGTTGTAATAGTAGTTGTTGTAGCTTCCGCTTCCGCTGTAGTAGTTGTAGTAGCTGTTCATCCAGTTACTGTTGTAGTAGTTGCTGTTCACGTCAGTCTGCTTCGAGTAGAATGCACTTACGCTGAAAGCATTGGGCCGTTTGCCTCCAAACCACGGGGCGGAGTAGCTGATGCTATACGACTGGTAGTAAGAAGCGTTGGTCTGCGCACTGAGTGAAAGTTGCTCTCCATCGCCGATGGGCATAATTCCACGGTGCATTCTGTTGCGCCCGAAGAGGTTGCGCATAGAGAAGTTGTTCAGCTTTAAGGCAATGCGGCCGATAATACCAGTCTGTCCCCAACCGAACGACACTTCCACCTGGTCGTTGGACTTTTGTTCCAGATTCCAGTTGATGTCCACGGTACCGTCTTCACGGTTCGGCTGCACGTCCGGGCTCACCTTTTCAGGATCGAAATATCCCATTGAAGCAATTTCTCTGGCCGAACGCATCAGCGCATCCCTGGAGAACAAGTCGCCCGGCTTGGTTCTAAGTTCGCGCCTCACCACCTCTTCATACAGTCGTGTGTTGCCATAGATGCGCACATTGCTTATGTGTGCCTGCGTACCTTCATAGATACGCATCTCAAGGTCTATCGAGTCGCCAACGATGTTCACCTCCGTGGGTGTGAGTCTGTAGAACAAGTAGCCGTTGTTCCAGTAGTAGTTGCCTATGGCATCCTCGTCTTCGGTAAGTCTCTTGCTGAGTTGCTTCTGGTTGTACACGTCACCCTTCTTCATGCCGAGCATGATGTTCAGGTTGTCGGTAGTCACCACCGTATTGCCCACCCAACTTATGTTGCGTATATAGTATTTCTGTCCCTCGTCGACCTTCACATAGACGTTCACGTGCTTGTCGTCCACGTTCCACACGCTGTCCTCCACTATGTACATGTCGCGGTAGCCAAGCTCATTGTATTTGTCCACAAGGTTCTGCTTGTCCTGCTCATAGCGTTCGTCGGTGAACTTCTTTGATTTTAGGAACGAGGACAACTTTCCTGCCTCGTGCGTCTTTGCAAACGCTCCCTTGCGGAACAGACCGCCCTTTATCTTGCTCGTTGCGAGACTTTTGTTGCCTTCTATGATGATGTGTTTCACCTTCATCTTCGACTTCTTGTCGATGTTCACGTCCAGTATGACGTGGTTGGGGTTGCTCACATCGTCCCTTTGCACAAATTCAATCTCCGCGTTTTTGTATCCCTTCTCGTCAAAATACTTCTTGGCGAGTATCTTCGCGCGGTCAATCATGTTGGGCGTTATCTGTCCGCCCTTCATTATGCCGAGCTTAGACTCCAGGTCTTCGCGCTCCGACTTCTTCACACCGTTATAGTTGATGACGCTCACACGCGGTCTGAGCGCAAGGTTCACGCTCAGATATATCTTTGAATCCACTATTGAGTCGGCTGTTATTGAGACCTTTGAGAACAGTCCGTTGCGCCAGTAGCGTTTCACGGCTTCCGTAATCGCACTTCCCGGCACGGTAATCTCCTGCCCCACAGACAGTCCGGACAGTCCCGTGAGCACATAGTCCTCATATCCGTCCACTCCCTTTGAGGTAATACCGCCGATTATGCACGTTCTCGGAGTGCCGGCATACGATATGTCAGGGTCCACAATCTTGTTTTGGGCTTCTGTCTGTTGGCTTGCGCCCAAGGCGACAGCCGCCATTGCAAGAGCCTTTCTTATGGGAAACATCCTATTGCTGTTGTTTTTCGTTTATCGTTTCTTGTTCTGTAGCCTCCGTTTGCGCCTCCGTTTTGCCAAAGCGCCTCTGCCTTTTCTGGAAACTGGCTATCGCCTTTCTCAGTTCGGCCTCGTCGAAGTCCGGCCAGTAGGTGTCGCAGAAATAAAGTTCGGAGTAGGCTATCTGCCACAGCAGGTAGTTGGATATGCGCAGTTCGCCGCCGGTTCTTATGAGCAAATCCGGGTCGGGCATGAATGCCGTTTCCAGCTGTGCGCTTATGCTCTCCTCGGTTATGTCCTTCTCGTCCATCTCTCCGGCCTTCACCTTTGCGGCTATTTCCTTCACCGCCTTGGTCAGCTCCCACCGCGACGAATAGCTCAGAGCCACCACCATTGTCATGGCATCGTTGGCCGCCGTGTGCTCTTCCGTCTCGCGGAGCTTGCACCTCACGTCGTCAGGAAGCCTGCTCATGTCGCCTATCACACGGAATCTCACGTTGTTCTTCATGAATATCTCGTCTTCGAGCGACGACAACACCAGTCCCATCAGGGCTGCTATCTCTGCAGCGGGTCTGCTCCAGTTTTCCGTGGAGAATGTGTACAGAGTCAGATACTTGACCCCGAGTCTCACGCACTCCGACGTGATTGTCCTCACAGCGTCCACTCCAGCCTGATGTCCGTAGCTGCGTTCCTTGCCACGTTCGTTGGCCCAGCGTCCATTGCCGTCCATTATTATGGCAATGTGCTGTGGTATGCGTTTCATGTCCAATGGTTCTGTCATAATGGTTCTTGTCTGTTTGGCTCCGTCATTCCCTGTCGTTGTGACACGTTCTGCACTTCGCCATGATGTCGTATGTGAGCGATACTTGCAGCCCACTGTAGCAGTCGGTGTTCTTAAACAGTCCGCTGCTCTTTATTCCGTAGGGGTCGGCCACACCGTCGAGCTTGTCACTTCCCGAGAAGTGCATAACCCACTCCAGACTCAGATTGAGCCTTGTGGCCACCTTATATTTCATTCCAATGCCTATGGGCAGGTTCATCGCAAACACGCTGCCGCCCTGCGGTTTTGCAAAGGTGCCGCCGAGACCTATCACGATGTATGGGGTCAGTCTCTTGGCACCCCTGTATTCACGTCCCGTGCCGTATGGCCAGAAGTTGTATTCGAAGCGTATGCCGACGTCAACCACAGACGTGCTGAAACTGACGGGCGCATCGTTAATCTCCGGATACCACGTCTTTTCGTTTGTCGACGACCCTTTCAGTGTTCCTGAGCAAATGTTCAGCGACAAGGCCGCATACGGATTGAAGCGGTATTTGCCCACCACGGCCCACCACGGCTGCATCTGTCGCGTCAGACTGCCGTTGAAGTCGCCCTGATAGGCCATCAGTCCGGCTCCCGCTCCCACTTCCGCACGGTATTCCGGGTCGGTCTGCGCCGACACCTCGCCTGCCGCAGCGGCGAAAAGCACCGCTGTGAGAAGCAATGTCTTTCCCGCAGTCAGGAGGTGGAGAGCCTTTTTCACCATCGGCACGTCACTTTTGCCAGCCCATGCTGTTCAGCCGTCCGCGCCACACCTGTCCGGTGCCGCTGCAGATGAGCCATATATATCCGTCGCCGTCTGTCGTCACGGCCACGCCCGTCGCCGTTTTGTCAAACGCCGTCGGCACTTTGAAGCGACTGTCACCCTTCCATGTGATGCCGCCATCGTTGCTTATGTAGAATTTGGAGTATGCCTCTGCCGAGCAAGTGCCCTTGCCGGCTCCGCCAAACGCCATTATCTTTCCGTCGTATCCGAATATGTTGAGCGATGCCATGCGCGGCAAAGTGTAGCCGTTGTCGATTTCGGGACCGAGGAAAATCCACTTTCCTTCCTCCTTTATCTGCGACCGCTCCACTATCTTGCGCCATACCACAGCCTTGCCCATATACAAACTGTCATTCTTGCTGCCGCTCTGGTCATAGTCGGCACGGCTGCCGGCCATGATGGCATAGTCGGCACTGTCCGAATGGGCAAACGTCAGGCAGCAGAAGCTGATATCTTCAGAGGGCAGCAGCGTGACATCGTCGTCAACCACCTCGTCTGTCCAACTGCGTCCCCCGTCTTCCGACATCTTCATGACGTTGTCCTTGCCGTAGGCATACAGTTCGTCCGTCGTTGCTCCCACGAGGCGCAGGTCGTCTGCTCCGGCCACGGTAGTAAAGAAGTTGCCGTCTGTGGTGTATTTCAAGCAGTTGTTGTCTATAACAAACAGAGTGTCGTCCTTCAGAGCCGCATTGTCGCACGCATCAAGACCGAGCGTCGTTTCGCCCATTGTCCATGCACTGCCGTCTGTGGAGGTATATATTTTCGTAGACTGTCCGTCGCTTCCCACCAGCATCACCTTTCCTCCAGCATAGAACGCCTTTGCACTGCTTAGCGCAGCCACTTCGGCGCTTAACGGCAACTGGTTCCAGTGGAACGAGTCGGCATATTCCTGGTGTACGTTCACCTTTACGGTGTATGTGCGCATGTTCTCACCGTTCGATGAGTATACGCATAATGTACGCGGGCGCGTGAAATCAGTGGAGTCTGTCGTGAGCAATATCCTTATAGAGTCGCTGCTCAGGCTCTTGATAGCGGCCACACCGTTGTTCTTTGTCGAGTAGCTGCACAGCAACTTCGACGCGTCGGTGCCCAGCGGAAGCGAGTCGGTGTTGCTTATGGTGCCTGCATTCTGGTCGATGTCAAACACATACGAACTCATGCTCGTGTTTGTCACGGCATAGGTCGAGTCCTCACCCGTCGTTTTCGACGTGGTGTGGTAGTATATCTTTGCCGTTGATATCTGGAAGGAGGTTATGGCTGCGTCATTATACAGTACAGTTTCCTCGTTGTCTTTGCCGAGGCACGATGCCAAAAGTAGCAGTGTTGAAAATAGCAGCCCTAACGAACCGAGATTTCTCTTCATCTGTAAATGATATTTTTAGCTGCAAATTTAATCACATTTCCTCAAACATCGGCACGTTCCCTTGTTTATTAACCAAAATACACTTTCCCCCGCCTCGTTTTCGCATCGTTTTAATGTTATTGGAACATCATCCGAACAATGGCAGAATATGAGGGAGAAAAGTGTTAATCAATGAAAACCCACCAACTTGGTACGGGGTTTATAAGGTGGGGCATCCGGCAAATGCGCGGACAACAGCCAACCGAGGAAGTGAAACTCGGCCAACTAAGGAAGCAAAACTCGGCCAACTAAGGAAACGCGTCAGCGGTTTTGTATCTTTGCGGCTGAATATCAAAGGATTGAAAGTATTAAGCACAAGGGCAGAAATCAATCCGTCAGGATACATCTGCGAAACGGCAAGTACGGCCTTGTGGAGGTGAAGTTGGGAGGTGACAGGCTTATCAATGAGGGGGGGGGGCAGCGAACCTGCTTGCCCTTGCCGGAAAGATAAACACGGAGAAGATGGACGAGCCGTCGTTCATGATGGTGCTGACAAGCACTGGCAATTACGCCTACCGCCGTAAGGACGGAGTGTACGTTGTGCCTGTAGGATGCCTTAAAGACTAACAGCCAAGGGAAGGCTTAGTAGGTGCTGCGTCACCGCTGCACCCGAATTAGGCTGCCGCACCCGACTCAGCCGAGACGCTGCATTTTAGCCAAGGGGACGGCGGGGACGCACGTCCCTACTAAGGCAGACGCTAAATATTTCCGCTGCGCACAGCCATTCTTCTTTTTCTTCAAATTAGATTAAGGGCGGCAGTCTTCACAGACAGCCGCCCTCGTTTCTTGCGGTCGCACGGTCTCTCTTGACCGCCGCTGCCGCCACAATTCATCTATTAAGTAAAAATAAAATCTTTCGCTTTTGAAATATTATTCCTCGTCGTCCAGACCCCAGAGGTCAAAATTGTTTTCCTTTGAGAGAATATGGTCGCTGCCGGTGATGGTATTTGTCTTGTCAAGCTCGTTGTTGAAATTTGATCCGCAGAGCATTGACTCCATTTCCATCTCCCTTGCCTCTGTCAGAGGCTTCATATATGCCTTTTTCATAATTTGTCAGTGTTATTGTTAGTTGATAGTTTCCTTATGTTATTTCACAATCACCTTTTTGCCATTGTGGATATACATACCCTTGGTGGGTTTCGCTGTCTTCACACCTTGCAGAGTGTAGTATGCGCCGTCAGCGTTTTGCTTCTCAGCCGCAACACTGTCGATAACGGTCAGCTCGCCAGTCATGCTGATGAACTTGGCTCCCGATGCGTTCTCCACCTTCAAGTATGCCTTGCCTGCAGGTATCACCACATCAGTTGCAACGAGAGCAAAACCTACCTTGCCGTCCTTCTGTGCCAGTGCGTAGTATGATGCGCCGTCGCTTGTCACGCTCAGGTCATAGCTGCCTTCCTCTGCGCTCACCAGGATGCCAGTGCCTGCGGGTATCACAGTGCCAGCTGCCACTTCGGTCTTCTCAACGGCTGTGCCTTCGTTGTTCACCTTAACAGTGTATACCTTTACGCCGCTTTCAGGAACAACCACGTTGTAGTTTGTTGCGTAGGTGGCGTACTGGGCTGAAGAGACGGAGATGGTCTCCGATGCAGGAAGCTCCTCTACAAGGTAGATGTAGTCCATTTCGAGATTCGAATTCCATTCGGCATTGCCATTCTTAAACACCAGCGACGAACCTGCAGGTATTTCGATACTTGCAACGCTTTTCAATTCTGACTTTCCAGCGGCCCAATCTTCAAAAGCATTTTCTAATTCTGTTATAGCGCCTTCAGAATCGCGCAATCCCAAAACAACATTGGCTGCAGAAGAGCTGGCGTTGTTGCGTGCCCACATATACAATGTGTATGTCTTTGTCTTTTCAAAAGCATCGGTATAGGCGTAAGCACCTTTATAAAGACGGCCAGCCTTTCCTCCAGAATATCTTTCTGGGTAAGCTCCTGTTGCAGCCCAGTCACGAGAAACATTTATATCCTCAACATCCGCATAATAAGCAATGTTAGCCTTTTTGTAGGCAATTGTCGTGTCACTTTTGCTCGAAAAGTCAATTCCATAGGTAGGATAGGATTTATTGCCATCCGTCATGTACCATTGTCCGTTGACATTTACGGCTTTGGGATAGTAAACTCTTGATGTCTCGCCTTCGAAGACGGTGCCATTCAAAATTTCCTTCAGTTCATTGCCGTCAGCATCAACAGCCTTGAGTGTATAAGAGTATATTGCAGCTTCACGGTATTTCACTGTGACAACTGTAGTTCCATCCTCGGCAATTGTCTTCGATGAAGCGTCATCACTGTCGTAGATATACTTTTTCGTCTTGTCTGTGTTATAGAACGAGGCTTTGTCTTCCTCTGTCACAGAACATGCCGCATCCTTTTGGCCAATGCGCGTTTCGGCTGTCTTCACCTCGTTCCCGTTACCATCAACGAATTTCACGGTATAGTTTGCAGTGGTGGAAGCGTCCACCGCCTCTATGACCAAAGACAAGTTGGAAGCCTCTTGTTCGCGAGCTGTGTATGTATACAGGGCAAAGCCGATAGTACTGTCTTCGGACTCTTTCAAAATGTCTGTTACGTCAATGGTCACTTCTGTTGCAGTTTTGTCTCCAACATTATTTTCACTTGCACCAATATAAGATGCATTCAAAACATCTTTCTTGTTTGTGTTGCTCCAAGTAGCAGTGGTGGCATCCCATCCTGTTGATATTTTGGCGATATAAATTTTTGAACTTTTACTGGCCACTGTGCATATTGACGTGAATTTGAAAGTTGCCTTAACCAAATTTTTTGACTCTAAAGCAGACGAAGCGTCGAATTTTGTCAGCAACACCGGATTGCTACTGTTTTTAAAAGCTCCGTTACTTATCGTTGACTGTGAAAATCTCCAGGATGTTGCTGTTGCGTCATAACATACTGTTTCCGCATTATTCGGATTTATCGTCGTTGTTTGAGTCGGAGTTACGGTCGTCTCATCCGCCCAAGCTGTTTGTGTTGTCCCCAAAGCCATGACAAAGGCTGCAAGGGCTGTTTTTAGTAGATTTTTCTTCATTGTTTTTTTTGTTATAGTTAATAGTTCTTTGTTTGAATAAGCACACGATTATTTGGCCGTTCCGCAGTGCGGAATGGCGAAAAGGCGGCAATGGCCACGGCATGGGGCTGCGGCAATGCTGCGTTTAACGAAAAAGTTCAGAGAATATATCGCACGAAAAAATGTGCCGTATATATTAAGGTATAGGGATTGCGATGCAAGGGACAGGGAGCGGAGAGCTACCGGGGCAGGAGCACAAAGTCGCGACCGACTATATAAAAAGCCAGTGCTTACCCCCCCCCACGTTGGGCTTCCGCATAGCGACTGAGCCATGTGGCGAGAGTGCTTCCCGCGAGTTTTTCCCTCATCATAGTTGTGTATTCTGTTTTGTGTTTTAGGTGGGTCAATGTCTGACCCTCAGTTTTTTCTGTCGCTCTCTGGCAAGTGCTTTTCGGCATCTGCCGAACATTCATTCGAGCTTAGCAGTTCATTTTCACGCTTGCAAATGTATCGTTTTATTATGGCAAACGCAAATATTCATCGGATTTTCGTTCAAAAAGACGCAATTTTACAAACTTTTAGTACAAGAATCGTGATTTTTCGATGAATAAACCGAAAATTTTTCTTTATTTCGAGGGGTGAGCGTTGATATAAAAGAGGCACAACGACTGCCTTAGTAGGGACGTGCGTACTCGTCCCCTTTGCTAAAAAGGCACAAAAATTGTCGTGTAGTAATCATCGACCGACAAATCAGCCTGGATTTAGCTCAAGGGGACGGCGAGGACGCACGTCCCTACTAAGGCATATCCATTTCGTCCAGAGATTGCATACATTTTCGGCAAAAATCATATCAATCTTTGGCCAAAATCAGTACGATTTTTGAAACAGATGGTTTTCAATAGGTTGCAGAGTCAAGTATTTTACAAAAACATAGACATAGGAGTAAAGAACGAAATGTGAAGAGTGAAGAACGAAGAGTGAAGAGTGAAGAATTCAGGCGCATGAGGCAAACTTAGTAGGGACGTGCGTCCCCGCCGTCCCCCTCGGCTAAAAAGGCGCAAGACGTGACATTCTTTTTGTCAAGAATTAGAGAATGAAACAGGTCTTTCTCTTGTTTTTTGCTCTAAGTAATGTTCAAAAAATAACTTCCACAAGTTTGCAGATGTACATTCTGTAGTTTTGATGCCCTGTCTTTTTGTCGTTTTTGCGACTTCTTTTGCATAAGATAGGCTGCGCCTCAGCAATTGAAGCAAGCTTCATTGCGTTCGGCTTGCACTATCTTTCAGTCACATAGCTCGCTATGCTCCTTCAAAGAAGCCAGCAAAACCGCCTAAAAATACAGGACAAACTTGAGGAATTTATTCTTTGAACATTACTAAACGGTACGTTTTCACTGTTTTTTGAACAAAAAACCAAGTGAACGGGGGACGCTACTACCTACTTTTGCAGAAAGAAACACAGCCGAGGAGTTGGTTGGATGCACTCGTGCAACATGAAAAGGCAACCGCCTTATATACATTAATATATAGGCCATGCAGCGCAACTATCAAGCAGCGACTACGCCCTGAAAGGGCAACTGCTCATAGCCCAGGGCAACGCCCTGGGTAGCAGGTAAAAAGGCAACTTGCGCCCTGTAAGGGCAGCTGCATGAAGCATGCATAAAGAGTGTCACATAGCATAATGGGGGATATACAAAGCAGTTGCCCTTTCAGGGCGCGCATTAGAGGTGGTACCGTACGTAACCCAGAGTGCCGTCGCTTCGCTCCTCTGCCCTGGGCTATGAGTAGTTGCCCTTTCAGGGCGCAGAAAACTATGAAGACCGTTGAACAGCCTTTCACTTGTGCGATTGAGGCATACACGACAAAAGCAAAGCTCCAACACATAAAACGCTAAAACAATATTAATACAACCGAAAGATATGATGAAAACAGTGAGAAAGAACAGAATCGGCGTTGCCATGGCGGCAATGGCATTGTCATCCGCGTGGCACCCGACGGCGGCCATGGCGGCAGACGTGGTGTGGTATGACGGAACAAAGGCCGTGACATACTGCGCGCCGAAGAAGGCGGAACCCGTGGTGGCCACAGCCATCGCAATGTTTGCCGACGACATGGAGGCCGTGACTGGCAAGAAGGCCGTGGCGGCTGGCGAAAAGACGGCTGCCATACGCATAGTGGAACTCGACAAGGCTTCGGCCTCGGTGAGAAAGGAACTGGCAAAGAGCGGCGTTGACGTGGACAAACTGGCGCAGAAGACCGACGGATTCAGTCTGTCGGTAGTGAGAAACCAGATAACCGTGGTGGGACGAAACGGTCGCGGTGCGGCCTACGGACTGCTCGAACTCTCGCGCATGGCCGGCGTTGACCCGTGGATATGGTGGGGCGACGTGAAGCCGGAGCGGCGCAACAGGCTCGTTATAGACAGCGACTACAGTACTTTGCAGGGCGCTTCGGTGGAATTTCGCGGCATTTTTATTAATGACGAAGACTGGAGTCTGCGTCCCTGGAGCTATTCCACCTACGACAAAGCCGCCTTCGGCACGATAGGCCGCAACACCTATCGCCGCGTGTTCCAGCTGCTCATGCGCCTCAGAGCCAACGCCATCTGGCCGGGCATGCACACCGGAACCACGGCATTCTTCAAGATTCCGGGCGCAAAGGCCGTGGCCGACAGTTGCGGCATAGCCATCGGTTCGTCGCACTGCGAACCGCTGTTGCGCAACAACGTGGACGAATGGAACGAGAAGGAGCGCGGCAGGTTCAACTATATCACCAACAAACAATCCGTGCAAAACTACTGGACGGAGCGGCTCAAGCAGGTCAAAGGCTCTACGGGCGGCAACATGTTCACCATCGGAATGCGCGGCATACACGACGGCTCGATGGAAGGCGTGAAGACCATGACCGAGAAGTTCAACGCCTTGCAGCAGGTGATTGACGACCAGCAGCAGCTCATCGGCAAGTATATCGGCGACCCGTCGAAGCAGATGCAGGTGTTCATACCATATAAAGAGGTGTTGCAGATTTACGAAAAGGGACTGAAAGTGCCCGACTATGTGACGCTGATGTGGTGCGACGACAACTATGGCTACATGACCCGCCTCTCCAATGCCGAGGAGCAGAAGCGCAGCGGCGGCGGTGGCGTGTACTATCACCTCAGCTACTGGGGTCGTCCGCACGACTATTTGTGGCTGGCAACCACACAGCCGGGACTGGTGTACAACGAGATGCGCGCTGCCTACGACCACAATGTGCGCAAGCTCTGGATAGTGAACGTGCACGACCCCAAGGTGGCCGGCTACGACCTCGAACTGTTTCTCGACATGGCATGGAACATCAACTGCGTAAATGCTTCCACCCTCAACCAACACTATCAGAACTGGCTCTGCCGTATGTTTGGCGACGAAGCCGGCAAGAAGTTGTTCCCGGCCATGTATGAGTTCTACCGTCTGTGCGGCGAGCGCAGGCCGGAGTTCATGGGATGGAACCAGGTGGAGCTGGACAAAAAAACCTATCCGCGCGGACTTAGTCCTGCGGCCGACACGGATTTCTCCACGTCGGAGTTTGGCAACGAGCTTGACCGCTACCTCGAAAGCTACGCTGCCGTGGCCGAAAAGGTCAAGGAGGTGGAGTCTGCCATACGTCCCGAACTGAAGGATGCCTACTTTGCTGCAATCAAATATCCCGTGCTTGCCGCCGAGGCTCATGCAAGGAAGATGCTCGAAGCCCAGCGCGCACGTTCGCTCATGCAGGGCAGCAACACGCTCAAGGGCATGTTCGACTACAACAACCGCCTCTACACCGCCACGGCCAAGAGCCAGAAGGCATATCAGGAGGTGCGCTCGCTCACCACTTACTACAACGACACGATGGCCGGAGGCAAGTGGAAGCGGTCTATGAACATGCGTCCGAGAGACCTGCCGGTGTTCCTCGCGCCTTCGCTGCCCACGCTGCTGACAGACAAGGAGGTTGACCAGTATGTAGCGAAAGCCCCGAAGGGCGAAGCCCATCCGCTGAACACCGACGGAACGATAGCCCGCAACGCCTGCGACTACCAAAAGGCTACGGCCGGTGCGCAGCCGGTGCAGATGCTCGGCCACAGCATGAACGCAGTGGCTCTGCCCAAGAACGGTGAACTGACATACAGCTTCACCACTGAAAAGGACGGCGACGCTGTGCTCCGCGTGGCTCTCATACCCACGCAGCCCAACGACAAGGGCGACATAAGGTTCAGCGTGAGCGTTGACGGAGCAGCTCCGCAGGTGTTCTCGCTCAAAGAACCGTTCCGTTCGGAGCGTTGGAAACTGAATGTGCTGCGCGGCCAGGCAGTGCGCGAGCTGAAGCTCGACGGCTTGAAAGCCGGCAACCACACGTTCACCGTCAAGGCTCTGGACAATCACATCGTGGTGGACCAGTGGATGGTTGACTACAAAGCAGGAAGGAAGTTCTACCTTTTCCCTGTGAAGAACTGATTTGAGTGAAGAACGAAGAGTGAAGAGTGAAGAATTCAAACCATGTTGAGAAAACTTTTTTCATTGGCGATGCTTGCCGTCACTGTCGCAGCAACCGCCCAGCAGACAGAGACGATATACCTGTCGGGACACGACACCGACGACGCAGTTCAGTGGGACTTCCAGTGCTCCAAGGGCATGAAGAGCGGACGGTGGAGCAAAATCAAGGTGCCGTCGTGCTGGGAACAGCAGGGCTTCGGCGAATACACTTACGGCCGCTACTACAAGAAGAAAGACGGTAAGGTGAGCGACGAGACCGGCACCTATCGCCGCACGTTTGCCGTTCCGTCGGCGTGGAGCGGCAAGAAAGTGGAACTGGTGTTTGAAGGTGTGATGACCGATGCCACCGTTTCGGTCAACGGACAGCAGGTGGGCGACACCCATCGTGGCGGTTTCACTCCCTTCAGCTACGACGTTTCCAAGTTTTTGCAGTATGGAAAGAAGAAAAACACCATTGAAGTCAGCGTGGCCAAGCAGTCGGCTGACAAGTCGGTGAACTCGGCTGAGCGGCGAGCCGACTGGTGGTTGTTCGGCGGAATATACCGCCCCGTCGTGCTGAGAGCACTGCCCAAGACCCACATAGAGCGCACCGCCATCGACGCAAGAGCCGACGGAAGCCTCAACATCGGGCTGTTTGCCGAGGAACTGGGCGAGGGTTACACGCTGAAAACCACCGTAAAGGGACTGGGAACGCAGACATCCGCATTGGCCGCAAAGCCTTTCCAGACCGTGACGACCGCATGGAAAGAGGCAAAGCTGTGGGACACCGAGCGCCCGAACATGTATGACGTGACGCTGACACTCATTGCCCCCGACGGCACCGTGGCTCACACCACAACGCAAAAGGTGGGCTTCCGCACCGTGGAGTTCCGCCGTCGCGACGGTTTCTACCTTAACGGAACGAAGCTAAGGATAAAGGGCATCAACCGCCACTGCTTCTATCCCGAAACGGGACGCGCCACTTCTCGCCGACGCGACTTGCAGGACGTGAAACTGATAAAGGGCATGAACGCCAACGCCATACGTTCGCACTATCCGCCCGATGCCCATTTGCTCGACCTCTGCGACTCGCTCGGCGTGCTCTATTTCGACGAACTGCCCGGTTGGCAGAACCACTACAGCACCGCCGTTGGCACAAAGATTCTCAAAGAGATGCTGGCCGTCAACGCCAATCATCCCTGCATCTTCGCCTGGGGCAACGGCAACGAGGGCGGTTTTAATCTTGCTCTCGACTCGCTGTTCAGCAAGTATGACCCGCAAAAGCGTCATGTGGTGCACCCCTGGGCACTCTTCGATGGCGTTGACGCCCACCACTATCCGGCCTATCAGACGGGTGTGGCACGCTTGGGCAACGGCTACAACGTGTTCATGCCCACGGAATTTCTGCACAGCCAGTACGACAAGGGCGGCGGAGCTTCGCTTCAGGAGTACTGGGAATCGTGGTCGCGCAACCCACTCTTTGCCGGAGGCTTCATCTGGGCTTGGGCTGACGAGGGCGTGATGCGCACCGACCGCGACGGAGCCATTGATACCGACGGCGGAAACGCACCCGATGGCGTAGTGGGTCCACACCGCGAGAAGGAGGGCAGCTGGTTTACCATCCGCGATGTGTGGTCGCCAGTGCAGATAGCTCCGCTTGCCGTGCGCCCCGGTTGGGACGGACGCATCACGATGACCAACCGTTTCTTGTTCTCAAGCCTGAACTCCGCTACTATTATATATAATGTATTGGCGTGTCCGTCACCGCTTTCCGCAGGAAAACCGGAGGCAAAGGCCATAGCCACGGGTCGGGTGAGTGTGCCCGATGCGGCTCCGGGCGAGACGGCTGTGGCGCAGATTGCCCTGCCCGACGAGGCAAAGGGAGGCGACGTGCTGCAACTCGTGGCTACCGACTGCCATGGTGACACCATCAATGTGTGGTCGTGGCCGATGCGATATGCCGACGAGTATTTTGCCGCCCACCGAAACGAGGGACAGAAGAGTGCGACTAAGGCACAGGCAACCGTGGAGGGAACAACACTCACTGGCAGCAACGGAGTGAAGGCAACGTTCGATGCCGCCACCGGAATGTTGACTTCGGTAACATCGAGCGGCAAGGAAATACCGTTCAACAACGGCCCTCTGCCCGTGGGAATGAAGGCTAAGCTGAAGTCAATCACCTCGCGCCAGGACGGTGACGACGCTCTGCTCACCATGAAATACACGGGTGCCATCGACTCAATAGTGTGGCGCATGACCGCTGACGGCCTGCTCGGCATGGATGCCGTGATACTCAACAGCCGCAACGGTGGCGGTTTCGAGGGCGAGTTCTTCGACAAGGAGGTGCGCAACCTCGGTTTCTCGTTCTCCTATCCCGAACAGTCGGCCAAGGCTATGCGGTGGCTCGGGCGCGGCCCCTACCGCGTTTGGCGCAACCGTCAGCAGGGTACGAACTACGACATCTGGCAGAAGGCATATAACAACACCGTGACGGGCGACTGCGAAAAGCCGCTCATCTACCCGGAGTTTAAGGGCTATCACGCCAACACCTACTGGGCTGAGATACTCTCCGACACCGCTCCGTTCACGGTTTTAAGCGAGACCGACGGCCTCTATCTGCGAGTATTCACACCCGAAGAGCCTACTTACCGCAACAACAACGAGCACACCATGCAGCCGTTCCCCGACGGCGACATCTCGTTCCTGCTCGAAATTCCCGGTATGCGTTCGTATAAGCCCATCGAACAGCTCGGTCCGCAGGCGCAGCCAAGCCATATCCGCATCAACAAGGGTGACGACGGCCTGAGAATAAAGCTATGGTTCGAATTTGAATGAAGAATCGTTGCGCATAGCAGGCGACGCATCCTCGCGTTGCCATTAGCCCGAAAAGCACAAGAGCACGAATGGTACGGCACCCTCGTACCATTCGTGCTCAATCTATTATCACCGCTCTGAAAACGGCAATTAGCACCGAAAACGCTTGGCGATTACGGAGAAAAACCGCAAATTTGCATACGGCAAAGATGCCAAGGAGGGGGGACTATCATTGTCTCTAACAGAAAATAGAGGACAGGAATAGAAGAAGCTATGGAAACATATCAGGAAACAGAAGACAGGAAATACATGACGCGCTGCCTGCAACTGGCGGCAAACGGACGGCAGAACGCCAAGCCGAACCCGATGGTTGGGGCGGTGATAGTGAGTGAGGACGGCAGAATCATTGGCGAAGGCTATCATGTGCGCTGCGGAGAAGGCCACGCTGAGGTGAACACCTTTGCCTCTGTGAGGAAACAAGACGAATGTTTGGTGCCGCAATCCACACTGTATGTGAGTCTGGAACCGTGCTCCCACTACGGCAAGACACCGCCCTGTGCCGACTTGATAGTGAGCAAGGGCGTGAAACGCGTGGTGGTGGGCTGCATAGATCCGTTCGCCAAGGTGAGCGGCAGGGGCATACAGCGGTTGCGCGAGGCCGGGATAAGCGTGACGGTGGGCGTGATGGAAGAGGAATGTAGGCGGCTGAACAGCCGTTTCATCACGTTCAACACGTTGCACAGACCTTACATAACGCTCAAGTGGGCGCAGTCGGCCGACGGCTTTATGGACGACCACTGCCATCCGACGATGTTTTCCACACCGTTTACCCAGATGCTGAGCCACAAGTTGAGGGCTGAAAACGACGCAATACTCGTGGGAAGAGTGACCGACGAGCGCGACCATCCGCAGCTGAACGTGCGCCACTGGAGCGGCAAAGACCCTGTGCGCATAGCCTTGGGGCACGCCGTAGACCTGAAGAAACTGATGGACGAACTCTACGAACAGGGCATTCAGTCGCTCATAGTGGAGGGCGGAGCGAAGACGCACCGCTCGTTCATTGAGGCCGGACTGTGGGACGAGATTCGCCGCGAAACCGCTCCCGTGTCGGTAGGCGACGGCACGATAGCTCCAAACGTGCCTCTCGGACGAGTAAAGTTGGCCGAGCGCAACGTCTATGACGGCAATATGATTGAGCAGTTTCTTGCCGTGGCGGAATAAAAGCCGGCGGAAAAGATGCCGCACAGCAGCGGACAGACACCTACTGCGGCGGAGTTACACATACCGTGGCGGAGTTACACAATGCGAAAAAGGGGAGACAGACACTTGCAACCGTAAAGCTGCGGATGTCTGTCTCCCCTTTTTGCGTAGGTTTAAGGTGGGTTCTATAAATTACCACCGTAACAAACAACAAAACAACATGGGTTACGTTTTGCCGTCTTTTGGACTCTTTTCGGTTCATATCGCCACCTCGTTCGGTCGTAATGCTCGCATTGCTCCCTTACTCGCTGACGATATGTACTCGAAAATAGTCTCAAAATCTAGCAAAGCTAATTTATAGAACCCACCTTAATCCGGGGTCGGATTATTGTTTCACGGTCACTTTACGTCCGTCGATGATGTATATACCCTTCGGAAGGCGGTCGATGGCCGACTTGTCGCTGCTGTCCGAAGCCTTAGTTCCGCCGATGGTATAGATGCCCTTGGCGGCGTTAGCGTCGGCCGGAGCAATGACCTTTGCTGTTGCGATGCCTGCTATGAAAGCACTGTCGGCCGTACCTGTAAGCACGACGCTGGCCGTGTCTATGGGCTGGAGCTTTGACGTAACGTCGTCAGCAGAGCGGTAAGCGGTCAGTTCGATGGCATAGCTGTGACCTTTGTGCAGCAGTATCGTATCGCCAAGAGTCAAGCTGAATGTACCGTCACCGTTGTTGGTCATAGCCTCTTGCTTGTTTACGATAGCCTCAGAGGCTTTCTTTGCGTTGAGGTCGCTTATCTGACAGAGCATGTAGCCTATCTTATCGCCCATATTGGTGCTGACGCTCACCTCATCTCCGGCATTAAGCAAAGCCAACTCCGCAGTTTCGGGCTTAAGGAGCGTGGGCTTGAGGATATTATAGCGGGCGGTGATGTCGCGCTGCTGGCCGTCGGTGAACTGCAGGTTGGCCAGTGATACGAGCACTGCCGTACCTTTGCGCACCTCTTCCGGCACAGGAATGGTGAGCGCATACTCGTCGTCGTTCTCCATAGTCTCGGTAATTTCGCTGTTTTTCACCACAACATTCTTGCGCACACCATCCACAGTGTAGGCGAAATTAACGCCGTCGTAGAGCAGAGCCGACTTGCCGGCAATCCACAACTCGATGGTTTCAGCCGACGAGATGTCGGAACCCGACTTGGGAGTGAACTCCGTAACAACCTCCTTTGCCACGTTTTCGTAGGTCAGAGACTGCTGGAACGATCCGTAGGAAGACTGTCCCTCGGCGTAGCACGGCTCGCCATTGATGTCCTTTACGCCCGAAATGCGAAGGAAGATAGATGTGTAGGAGGTGGGATCGGACGAGTTGGGGAGCATAGACTTTGGAGTTCTAATCTTACCGGTAAAGTCTATTGTCAGCGTGTTGCCGCTTATGGTCACGGGAAGAGTCTCCTTGTAGAACTCGTTGTCGTCTTCTACGTTGCCGAAGGTGAGTGTTGCCGTAGCTCCCTTTTTGAGCTGGTTGTCGTAGGTGAGTGAGACGATGCCGCTGGCATCACCCTTCGGCCAGTAGGACAGGAACTTTTCAGGCACAGACTTGCTGCTCAGCATGGTCGGCATCTCGGGAATGTAGTATTCAAGTGTCAGCGTTCCGTCGGTGCCGAACTTCTGCTCGCTGTTGAGAGAGGAACAGATGTCGCTGATGACCACGGTCAGCTTGTCGCCAGCCTTGACCGCTCCGCTCTTCATCCACTCGAATATCTTCGACTTGATGCTGTATGAAGCATAGCCGTTGCGCGTCACTGCAGCTGCAGATGCGGTGTTTTCACCCGACGTGAAGACGGCAGGACCGCTGCTTATCGCCTTGTTGAACTGCAGAGACAGTGGCAATGTGTTGGTGATGTCGAGCACAGTGCCAGGCACAGGCGACACGTCGATGGTGTCTATCTTGTCGTCCTCACCGCTCATTGTGGCGCGAAACTCCTGTGTAGAGTTGAGACTGAACGCATTGAAGTAGTAGGTTGTACCTGCCACAACATTCATTTCGATGGCACCGTTGGAGTAGGTGTAGCCTGTCGCCTGCTCGGTAAAGGTGCTGTCAGTACATGGACGCGGCACGTCGTTGCCAGTACTTTTAATCTTAAGAACACCCGTTTGCGGTGCGTCGAACGAGTAATACGAGTCGCCGAACGGTATGGTATAGTCGGTGTCAAGCTCTATCTTGACGATAGTCTTGTCCTTATCGGCGGCGTGGGCTACCGTAGCGGTAAGCACCATTGCCACAGCGAAGAGAGCCAACCGGAACCATTGGCCGCACAGGCCGGAGAGTTTAGTGTGTGTCATAGCCTTTGTTTTTCGTTTGATTGCTATATTATAATGTATAAAGAACTGTAATGTTCAAGGGTGGTTCTTGTAGCTACTATAAAAGAACCACCCTTGACACGAGAGAATATAGTTTAGCGGCACGTTATTTCAGCACCACTTTCCTTGTCACGGTTGTAGACTTGCCGTCGGTCAGCTTCACGATTACAGTGCCCTTATAGCCTGTTGCGGCTATCTTGACAGAGCCGTTGCCGCTGGCAGAACCCAGCTGGACGCCTGTTGCAGAGTACAAGCTGAGCGACAAGTTGCCGTTTCCTTCAGCCACGATATATCCGTCGCGCATTGCCAGACGGCTGCTTTCGTCGCCGCCGATGGCAGGATTAATGCCGGCAGGATCGCTGCTGAAATTCACCGACGCTGCGTTGACAACCTTGCCGGTGTTGTCGTCAATCAGCACGGCAATGGCCTTGCAGGCAGCCAGCGTCTTGATGTTTTCAGGCAAAGCGAGTCCGGTTATGTCGGCAGAGTATTCCTGTCCGGCCACGAGAGTCTGCGGGAAGAGACCGCCAACGCCGTTGTAGTCGCTGCCGTTGCTGTAGGTCTGACGGGCCACATCGTCGTGAGTAACATACGACACGGTGGACTGTCCGTACTTGCCTCCAAGTCCCCATTCGCCAAGATTTTCATCGGCAACGCTTGAGAAGCAGTTCTCCTGATACGACACTATGCCGTCTTCCACAACAACTACAAACACGTTGAGGTTCTGGTTCTTGGTGTTGAGAGCCGACTTCATGGTCAGCGGCAGGTCGAATGTGCCGTCGGTCGGGTTCACTTTGATGGTAGCGTTAAGCTCCACATCAGCCGGAACGTTCATTTCCGCACCCACATAGTCGGTCCACAGGTTGTAACCATTGCTGAATTCATAGTCGAGAGTGGCGGCGCTCTTCTCCATCGGGAAGCTGATTATACCGCTTCGGTTGATTATTCCCGACGGTGCGGCCGACAGTCCGAGGGCTGAAGAGTAGCCGCTGAGACCCGAACCAAGCTGGTCGCCAGTATAGGTGTGTATAGACACGGGGATAAAGAGGTCGCCGTAGGTAGCACGGAGTCGTTCGATTGCGAGTATTCCGAGGGGACAATTCGAGCACGTAACGCCCGTCATTTCCTCAAGCAACACGCGCTTTGTGGGACGGAAGGTAAGGTTCTTCACGCTTGCCTTGGCCACATCCGAGTAGTCATCGAGCTTCACCTTGATGGTGAAATTGTTGGTTTCGCCTTTTGTCAGCGGCAGAGCCTTGGTGAATTTGAAGTCAAACCTCTTGCCCTTTGCCAGTGAAAGAGTGTCTGCGCCGACCGTTTCCAGTTCAGCACCGTCAGTTCCGCACAGCGTGAGCCACACGTTCTTGTATGCCTTTTCGGCGTTGTTGCCCACCAGACGGCCGCTTATGGCTATGCTTTCGCGGTCAACCACCGACTCGTCGTTGGACAGAGACAGCGTATAAGGAACATCGCGCTTCACCACGACGCTATCCACAAACACCATACTCTGGTCGTTGTTGTCGTTGAGGAAGCCTATGTATATGCGCTTTCCAGCATACTGCGACAGGTCGACAGTGTAAGAAGTCCAGTCGCCAGCCAGGTTTTCCTCGTCAGCTCCAGGGCTTAGAAGCTCGCTGAACACGGTCTTGCCCTCACTCTTCATCGTCGCCATCGTTGCGTCGCTGAGATAGTTGATGTTCTCCTCATGTTCCCACACCACAACCTTCAGACTGTCTTTCTTGGACTTCTTGTAGCTCTGTGCAAGGAATGTCAACTTACATCTGTTGTCAGGTATTTCCAATTGCGGTATGACCATCCAGTCGTCGCTCTGGCCGGCAGGAGTATACATGGAGTGCGACGCCGCACAATAGTCGGAGGTGCCTTTGTCGCGAATCGAGAAGTTCCAAGGCTGGTTGTCCGCGTCAAACTCATAATCCTCCTGCATTTCCTCCACGGGAGTCCTGTGGTCGCCCTCGTATCTCAGCCATGTGCTGAGCGACTGTGACACATTGTCGAAGTTGTCGCTGAAGAGTATTCCGTCGTCATCAGACAACTGGCGCACGTATGTTCCCTTATATGTCAGGCTGATTGCCTCGTTGGCACCGCTACCGGTAAGGTCTGTCACCGCTCCGGCGTTGAGAGTCACCTTGTATTCCAGTCCGTCATACAGATATTGTGTGGCGGTAGGATAAACGGCCAGCTGGTTTCCGCTCACCAAAACGTTGAGCTTAGCCACCGTTGCACCGTCTTCAATCCTCACGAGCGAACCTGCGGCCGAGTCGGTCTTGGCCAGTTCGGCGTCGAAAGTCATTATGATTGGGCTGTTGCCGTTGTCAATCTTGGCCAGTTCCGAACCGTCGGCGGGCGAAATGGCAGAGGTCTTCACCGGCACATTGGCGCGTCCGGTGTAGCTGACGGTTATTGCCGCGTTGGTCTTGGTGTCGTCGCCATCCACGCACACAACGCCTTGCGGTATCTCAACGGTGTATTTCTCACCTGCATCGAGCGTAGTCGTGCGGAAACGGATGCTCAGAGTTCTGTTGTCAGTGCTGCTCAGGCTGAAGCCGCTCGATGTGCGAACCTGCTCGCCCTTGCTGTCTTTGAGCACTGCGCTACTGCTTGCGCCAATCACCTTTATGGGGCGTTCGAAGCGCACGGTGACTGTGCTCAGTTTGGTGAACGTCTTGGCGTCGGCGGGAGTTATAGTGTAGCTGCCGAGCAGGTTGATTCCGGCGCAAAGGTCTTCGGGTGCGTCGGGCAACTCAAGCACATAGCTGCTGCCGCTGTTGTCCACCATGGAGCAGATGGTCTTGCCGTCACCGCTAACCGACAGGGGTGAGCCGGTGTTCTCGTACTTTGTCTTGTTGTAGAAGTTCACTCCGTATGTCTGTTCCAGTATCATGCTGACAGGATACCAGAAGCCATGGTAGCGCACCGACCACTCTCTCACGGGGTTGGCCGACGGTGTGGCACCATACACCGCACCGTTGTCGTTCACCGCCATGGCCGTATAGCCCTGGTCCTCGCTGCCGTCGTAGAGGTGGAACGTGCCTGTCTCCACTTCGTAGAGTCCGGCCACCTCATATTCAGACAGCACGTCGTCGCTGGCAGAACCCTTGACCATATAGGCCGTGACGGCCACATACTTTCCGTTGGGACTCATCACGGGGTCCTCAACGAAGTACAGCCCCTCGGCAGCCGGTGTCCAGTCCTTGGTGTCGCTCGGGGTGAAACCTATGAACTTGTGGGTTGCCGTCTGGCGGTCGTACACGTAAATGCAGATGCCTGTAGGAGATATGTAGCTGTATGACACGTATCCCACCAGATAGCGTCCGTCAGCCGAAATGTCGGTGAAGCGTTGCTGGTGCATGTCCGTGTGGGTCATGTCCAGTGTGGGCAGGTTTGTCAGAGTCACCACGGTGTCTGCGGTCAGGTCCCACATCGTGGCATACTCGATGTATTCGTCACTTGCGTCATAGCATGAGCCTGCCGCATACTTTCCGTCGGGCGTCACGGAGTAGACCAGTCCGCCGCTCTTGCCGCTCGGCACGGGCAGATAAGACCACTTTCCGGTGCTCTTGCTCCAGTAGGCCGGTGCTCCCTTGTAGGCACCCACCACGGTGCTTCCGTCGTTGGTCACGTCCTGCACGTCGCAAGCGCCGTCCCTTGTCACCTCAGCGGTGGTCTGCAGCGTGGTGTACTCCTCGGTAGCGGTGTTCACCAGCTTTGCCTGGCCGCTGTTGCGAGCCTCTGTGGTGGCAGCCTGAGCCACCGCCCACTGGCCGTTGTCAGACAGTTTGGTGGCAATGGCGTTGTCTGAGTATGACAACTTGTGGAATTTCGGCTGCGAACCAGCGCTCGTCTGCGCCTGTACTGTCGCGGTGGTCATGGCAACTGCCGCGAACAGTGCTGAAATCAATCCTCTCATTTTCTGTTTTTTCTCGTTATATCTTTTATATCGTTTGGCAGTGTTATCTCAACACGGTCTTGACGGTTTTTGTGTTTCCGTCGGTCGTTTTCACCTTTTTGATGTACAGTCCCTTGCCGGGGTTGGCAGTGCAGCGTCCCTGCAAGTCGTAGTACACTGTGCTTGCCACACCTGTTTCAGCTGCAGTCTGGCTTATTCCGGCAGGGTCAACATTCACGTAGTTGACCGTGACTGAAGGGCCGTTGCCTATGAATGAGTATGTGTCAACAGGTATGCCTTGGGCATTGGGTTGCTTGCCCTCGTATTCATACTCCTTGACCGTATAGGTGACGGTGCAGGTGCCATACACTCCCTCGGGAATCCATTCGGCTTTCATGTCGTTCTTTACATCTGCCTTTTCTCCTTCGGGATTTTTCGATACATAAGTACCGACGGCTGTATGGGTGATACAGTTGCCTGGGAAACAGATAGAGTGGGAAGTACCTGACGGCAACTGCGTTATATTTGACTCAATTGTAAGGTATGCCGCACCGGGAGAAACGTTTACCACGTACAGTCCAGAACTTATGTAGTCCTTGTCGAACGGGTTTTCTGTGAGTTCTGTCCTTGTCAGCACCGAGCCGTCGGGCACTACGTTGCCTTCAGCATCCTGAAAAACAAATGAATCGGCTGTGGCTTGTGCAAACGAAGCCACGCTCGCCATCAGGCAGATGGCCAGGGTAAATGTTTTTTTCATAAATATTTGAGTGATATTATACTTGCCATTAGTCTCTTTTTCTCGCCACTTTGGAGTTTGCCTTCACGGCAAAGCGGCAGCATCGATGCCGCAAATTTTCGCGTGCAAAGTTACTGCTTTTATTATTAATAAGGTGGAGATGTGACACTTTTTAACCTCTGCGGAGAGACCACTGCGAGCGTTTTGCAAGTGTCTTAGTTTCAGTGGTTTTCAAAAAGCGGCCACTTACGCACCGTAACTCGGCCATTTACGGTGCGTAAATGGCCGAGTTACGGGCAGAAAGTGGCCGAGTTATGATGCGCAAGTGGCACAACGGCTGAAAACAATCGTTCAGCCCAGTTCCGCAGTCTCGCGCCTCAGCGGATAATGTCCGCGCAGATATTCAAACTTTTCGGGATTGGCTTTCAGTCGCCGGCTGTCCACTGTCGGGTCGTAAAGCTGCAAGGGATTGCCTGTGAAAACGAAGTCTTCGGGCAGCGAAGGCGGCACGATGAGTCCCGGATTGGGCAGGTGGAAGAAGTCGCACACGGCCTTGAGGCTCATGTTGTCGGCATTCACCTTGCCGTCGGCGGAGTATCCGGCTATGTGGGGCGTACCGACGTACACCGCATCCAGCAGGCCGAGGTTTATTTCAGGCTCGTTTTCCCACGTGTCTATGGCCGCCTGGCGCACCTTGCCCGAGCGCATGGCATCCAGCAGAGCGGCGTTGTCCACCACCTCGCCCCGGCTTGTGTTCACTATGAACGGACGTTTGGCCAGGCTGTCGAAGAACCCCCGGTCGGCCATGTGCCACGTGGCGTACGGCTCATTGCGGGTCAGGGGCACATGAAAGGTGATGATGTCGGCCTCGGCGGCTATCCTTTCGAGACCCACATAGTCGGGACAACCCTTGGGAGGGTCGCACACGAGCACATTCATACCAGCAGACTGCGCCACCTCCATGACCTTTGTGCCCACGTGGCCGCAGCCCACGATGCCCATAGTGGCTCCGCGAGGGTCGAGTATGCGGTCGCGGTCGAGCAGAAGCAGCAGCGAGCGCACATACTGCCCCACCGACGCGGCGTTGCATCCCGGGCAGTTGCTCCACGCTATGCCTGCCTTGGCGAGATATTCCGTGTCGAGATGGTCGTAGCCGATGGTGGCCGTGGCAATGAACTTCACACGGCTTCCTTCCAGCAGACTGGCGTCGCAGCGCGTGCGGGTGCGCACTATCAGTGCGTCAGCGTCGCTCACGTCAGCGGCAGAAATGCTCTTTCCTTCCTTATATACCGCCTCCACACCCATGCGAGCCACGGCTTCGCGGATGTAGGGTATGCGGTCGTCTATCACAAACTTCATAGTGGCCGCAAAAGTACGCAAATTAGTGATAAAAAAGTGGGGTATTCTGTGAAAAAGAGACACTTTGTTGGCCGTTTGGAAAAGATTATTTAGCTTTGCAAAGAAATACGGGTGGTTCCATAAATTAGCTTTGGCAGATTGCAAGTCTATTTTCATGGACAATGCGGTTGTGAGTGAACGAGTGTAGCGGGCTATACGACTGAACGAACAGACAGATTGGACTGAAAAAGAGACTGCAAAATGACAAAACGCAAACCGCCCAACATCAAACAAGATTACGGCGGTAATTTATAGAACCGCCCATAAAGCAAACAAACGAGAAAATGTCATTCACAGAACAATGCAACAACATTTTCGGTCAGGCCATAAGAGACTATCACATGACCGACAATGTAGACACTGCCATCAAAAATCCGTATAACAGAGGCGAAATAGACAACAGCCTGTACATGAAGTGCTGGATTGACACGGTGCAGTGGCACCTTGAGGACATTATACGCGACCCGCACATAGACCCCACTGAGGCTCTTGGGCTGAAAAGGCGCATTGACCGCAGCAACCAGGACCGCACGGATTTGGTGGAGGAGATTGACACCTACTTCAGAACGCAGTACAGCGAGGTGGTTCCGCTGCCTGACGCACGACTCAACACCGAGAGTCCGGCGTGGGCTGTTGACCGTCTGTCCATACTCGCACTGAAGATTTACCACATGAAGGAGCAGGTGGACCGCACCGACGCCAGTCCGGAGCACCGCGCAAAGTGTGCCGCAAAGCTGGGAGTGCTGTTGGAACAGCAGAAAGACCTGTCGCTCGCCATCGACCAGTTGCTCGAAGACATTTCGCAGGGACGCAAGTACATGAAGGTGTACAAGCAAATGAAGATGTACAACGACCCCGCCACCAATCCCGTACTGTACGGAAACAAATAGGAAGCAGTAGGGGCATAAACAAGCATATCGGCTGCACGCACGTGGCCTCGCCGCGCTTGGCGGCAGGCAAGCCGAACCTTAGCCATGAAAAAGGAACACATACTCGTAATGCGGTTTTCCGCTTTTGGCGACGTAGCCATGGCCGTTCCCGTGGTCTACTCGATGGCCAAGGCTTATCCCGACGTGCGCATAACCGTGCTGAGCCGCAGCTTTGCCAGAGCCTTGTTTGAGGATTTGGCTCCAAACGTCAACTTCATGGAGGCCGACACCAAGCGCGAATACCGGGGATTGAAGGGGCTGAACGCCCTATATCGCCGACTTGTGGCAAAGAATTTCACCGCCGTGGCCGATTTTCACGACGTGTTACGGTCGAAATACTTGCGGGCAAGGTTCTGCATGAACGGCTGCCGCGTGGAGCATATAGACAAGCACCGCGAAGGACGGCGCCGTCTCACAAGCGCCACCAACCGCCAGCTGGAGCAGCAACCCACTTCGTTTGAAAACTATGCCGACGTGCTCGCCCGGTTGGGCTATCCGGTAAAAACAGATTTCCACTCGCTTTTTCCTGCCGAAGGCGGCAATCTCAACCTGCTTCCGGCCTTGTTCGTACCCAAGAAGTGCGACGAGGAGTGGATAGGCATAGCCCCGTTTGCAGCCCACGAGGGCAAGGTGTATCCGCTGACGCTCATGGAAGCGGTGATTCGCCGTATAGCCAAGACGCATCCGAAAGCCCGGCTGTTCCTCTTCGGGCGCGGCGCAAAGGAGGACAAAGTGTTTCCCGACTGGTGCAAAGAGCTGGACTGCTGTGTCCATGTGGGCAGGCATCTGGAAACACTCCACCAGGAACTGATACTGATGAGCCACCTCGACGTGATGCTCTCTATGGACAGTGCCAACATGCACCTCGCTTCGCTCACGGGAACGCCCGTGGTGAGCATCTGGGGTGCCACGCATCCCTATGCCGGATTTGTGGGTTGGGGACAGGAACCGTCCAACATACTGCAGGCCGACCTGCCTTGCCGTCCGTGCAGCATATACGGCAACAAGCCCTGCAAGCGCGGCGACATGGAGTGCATGCGCCGGATAAGTCCCGAAAGCGTGGTGGCAAAGGTGGAAGAAGTGCTGAGCGGGAAAGCCGAAGGCTGCATTTCAAACCAATAATCAACTTGATTTTTCTTGTGTAGAACGTGGCGTTTGCAGTGTCTTGACATGCACTCCGTTCAGGTGGGTTCTATAAATTAGCTTTGCTGGATTTTGAGACTATTTTCGAGTACATATCGTCAGCGAGTAAGGGAGCAATGCGAGCATTACGACCGAACGAGGTGGCGATATGAACCGAAAAGAGTCCAAAAGACGGCAAAACGTAACCCATGTTGTTTTGTTGTTTGTTACGGTGGTAATTTATAGAACCCACCTTCAGAACGACCAGCGCAACTGCACATCCACATCGGCCTTTGACGAACGGTCAATGGTCTGGAGACCGCTGCCGATGGTATTGCGGTCGAAATAATCCGTCACTCCTATCTTTGTCAAAAGCACAAGACGACAGGGCAAATCAGCTCGCACCATTGCCGTATAGCGCACTCCCCGTCCATAAAGCGACGGAAACGAGAGCGTGTTGAGCATGCCCTGTTCGTAGACATACAGTCGGCTGGCGTAGCTGTCGGTGACAAACCAGCTGCCCCCAACCGACGCCTTGAGCCATCGCCACCGCACGTTGACCCGCTGCGTGACGGCCACTCCACGGTCGCAACCGGTGCCGTCAACCAGCGAGAAGTCGGCTTGTGTGGACGCGTCCCACCACTCGCTGTAGCCAAACGTGGCCTTCAGCCGTGCCCGGTGGGTGTCTTGGCGCACGACACCAGTCTTGTCGGCATTGTCCCGTTGGCGCGTGTGCAGTCTGTAGCGTGCGCTTAGCGTCCAGTGTTTGGCGGCGAAACGCCCCGAAAGCATCGCATCGAAGGCATCGGAAGAAAAGGATGTGAGATAGCGCATCCACGGATAGTAGGTGTAGTCGGCATAGGCGTCGAACGCAAGTCGTGGCGACGGTTTCCAAGTGGCACCGAGATATGCTCCGTGTTCGTTGGCCACACGTCCGCCATCGCTGAAGCTGCCGGAGTGGAGCGACACGTATTTTGGCGAATAATAGCGGTGGAGCAAGAGGAAAGAGAGCTGGTCGACGGGAGTGAACGACACGGTGTTAAGGGTTGCGGCGTTGCCCTTGCGGTCGAAAGCGGTCTCGCCCGACACACTGAACCGTTTGGCGGCAAAGCCATAGTCGGCTCCAATATTGAAAAAACCATTGCCCGAGGGGTAGTAGCGCTTGTAGCCTTGGTTAGTGTTCGGCTTCAGTTCACGGTTGAAACGGGTATATATGCCGGTCAGCCCCACATGAAAACGGCGTTTTCTCAGTCTCGCGTTGAACCCGAGTGTCTGCGACAGGGTGTTGTTCTTCTTCTCCATTTCCGTCAGAGTGCGGTGATAGCCCGTCTTGACGAGCGTCGCCACGGTGCCGTCTGACTTGTTGAGCGTTGCGTCATACGGTCTTGACGATGCGAAGGCGGTCACTTCTGCCCCATCGGTCAGCCTGACGGTGGCGGCAACGCCCTGCAAATAGTTGGCAACCGACCGCGTGGCCGTGGGCGAAACGGCGTTGGCGGAGCGTCCAAGCGTGGCAATGGCGGTGGTTTTGCCCAGTCGCAACCCTGTGTTTGCCACCAGTCCCATGCCGAACTGCACGCGATAGTGACCTACAACGAGGTTGGTTATGCGCCCCAAGTTGCGCATCTGAAGGAAGAAAGAATAGTGGTCGTAGCCCCAGGAATTGCCGTTTGAGAGGAATGGTTCGCCGCTGTCCTGCGCACCGATGAAGCCGAAACGCAGCCGGTCGCCGGCATTGAAGTCGTAGCGGAGGGAGTGGCGCAGACTGTAGCCGAGGTAGCCGCCGTTGTCGCCGCGCCTCTCGTAGAGCGGAACGCTGGCCGTGGCAAGCAGCGTGCTGCGCCCCTGCGAGAGCAATCGGCCTATCGGCACTCGCTTGGATGGCGGCGGGCCTGCCACGACAAAGCACGACAGCAACTGCACTCGGGCTTTGTCAAGCGAGGCAATGGCCTGAAGCTCACCCAAAGTCTGCATGGCTCCGTGGCGTTTCACGTACATACAGATGTCGTCAATCTGCCTCTCGGTGAGAAAAGGCAGACGGCTGAGGTCGTCGGGAGTGGCCGAATTGATGTTCAGAGGATTGGTTTCAAGGCTGCAAAGCGTCTCGTAGGTTTCGTCGTCAAGTCCTGTGTCGTCGTCTTCGCAGGCGGCTACTTCCTGGAAGAAGCGCACCCAAGGGCGTTCGGTCTGCGCACTGGCCGAAAGGAGCAGCAGGAAGAGAACCGGCAGAAGCGCCGTCAGGCGCAGGGAAACCTTGAGTTTTTCCGTTAGTATTACGGTGGTTGTTTTCAGAAACCGCATGAAACAAAGGTAGGCAAATTATGTGAATTTAACACTAAAGCAAGCGGTTTTTATGCCGTAAGCGGGAAAATATGCCTACATTTGCCGCCACTATGAAGCAACTTTTCCTGTCGTTCGTGCTTGCCTCCGTGACGCTTGCCGCCCACGGACAGGTGGCTTCGGGTTCGGGACAGCACCCCGAAGACCGCGAAGTGGACATGAACAGCCCGACGTTTGTGCCTACGGTCAAGGTGGGAAAGGTGCTCGACAACGGCGACAGCATACAGTACATGGAGATGAACAACGTGTATGTGTATCCGCAGTTGGCCTTTTCCAGCGAACGGCAGGCCGCCGCATACATGCGACTGGTGAAGAACGTGAAGAAAGTGCTGCCCATCGCGAAGGAAGCCAACCGCATTTTGCAGGAGACATACGAGTATCTGGAGACGCTGCCCGACAAGAAAGCGAAGGATGAACACATGAAACTCGTTGAGAAAGAGATATACAACGAGTATAAACCTCGCATGAAAAAGCTCACCTACTCACAGGGTAAGCTGCTGATAAAGCTGATATACAGGGAGTGCAACTCCTCTTCTTACGACATCATCAAGGCCTTTCTCGGCCCGTTCAAAGCCGGTTTCTACCAGGCTTTCTCCGCCCTTTTCGGTGCCAGCCTGCGCAAAGGCTATGACGCAGAAGGCACCGACCGCCTCACAGAGCGCGTGGTCTTGATGGTAGAAGCCGGACAATTATAGCCTCACGCGTCAGAGGCGTACCAAGCTGTTGTTTTACCGTCGCTCGGCGAAAAGCCGCCGACACGCAATCAATGGGTGGCCTTATACCATGCTGTGGACTTGTAGCTGCCTACAGCCTTGCTGTTTATGCTCGGTTCGGAGGTGGTTATGCCGCTATAAGCATTGATTTTAATCCTGTAGAGTCCATAAGTTACCAACTCTGAACCAGGTGCATTGGACATGGTGGGAAACCATCCGGTATGGCCTTTGTAGGGCACTGTGCGATTCAGCTGGGCTTTGAACTTGGCCAAAAGCGCACTGTCGCCGCACAAGTGGGACACATAGTCGCTGTAGTCGTAGAAGATGACAGGCGTAAAGCCGTCCATGCGCTGCAAGGCAGTGAGGTCTGCAACGGCAAACGTGTCCACCGAATTGATCTCACGCATCACTGTGGCGAGACTGTCAAGCTCTGCGCAATCGGTGACACCGATGGTGCCGTAGGGAGTGACTGACGAAGAATAGTGGCTGACGAAGCCTTGGCACACCGCATCGTAGTCGGGAGTGCCGAGCAGATAGCGCCCGATGGTGGCATAGGGCATGCCGTCGCCCATCACTTCTGTGGGACAGGCGATGATGTGACCGGCCACATGGCGCAGGTCGTAGGCTGCCTCAACGGACGACATATAGCAGTCGTCAAACAGAATGAAGTCCATCTTGACGCCAGTAAGGCCGATGGCCTCGGCCAACGTGGTGGTAGAAGTCTGATATTTGGCCGATGTTCCGCCAAAATAGCGTGTAATCGGTCCTCCCGGCACTGCGTTTTCCCAATAGGGAACAAACGTTTCGGCTGAACCGGCAACCTTTTTGACTGTCGCAGCGGATGTAGCTGGAAGCCAACCCATGCCGTGACAACCTATGGTCATGGCGTAGTTTTTTGCAGGAGCGATGGCCATCATCGAGGAAAGTATTGACGCTATGCCGCCGGAAGTGGTAAGCTGTGGCGAAACAATGTGGCGGTAGGAAGTCAAGGAGGTGCTGTCGTAACCACAGTAGTCGCCTATGGTGAACATATAGCCCTCGGTTCCGCTGGTGCAGATGAACACGACAACCTGTACATCCTGTACTCCAACGCCGGTGTAGGCTTTCTTCATGTCGCTGATGTTCTGCCAGAAATAGCCGGTAAGGGCGTTCTCGTCGCCCGACCACGGCATATACATGAGCAAAGTGTGGTTCATGACAGCAACAGTGTCACTGCCATTGCCTCCGTTATTGCCGTTGGCGTCGCCATCGTCGTGGCATGAGCCAAGGGTAAGCGGCAGAAAGAGTATCGCCAAGGCCATAAGCAATGTGCGGCCGACGCGGCGTTTAAGTCTACATATCATTTCTTTGTGCTTTTTTAAGTTCGTTGTTTAAGGCTTCGATATCTTTTCTCCGCCAATATGAATGTTCCACGCAAAAGTACACATCGTCGAAGTCGGTGACGCGAATAAGTCGTTCGTGGGGATACTCTGCGGTGTGCTCCAGTTGCCAAGTGACGTGAAACGGCACGTGAACAGCCGCCGCACCAATCTCCAGAGCTGGAACAACGTCGCTCTTGAACGAGTTGCCAACCATAAGCAGGCTCGACGGACTTATATTCAGATTGCGGCAGAGCGACAGGAAGGCTTGGCGCGTCTTGTCGGAAACTATCTCCACGTGGCTGAAGTATTTCTGAAGACGTGAACGGCGCAGTTTGTTCTCCTGATCGAGCAACTCGCCCTTGGTAAATACCACCAAGCGATAGAGTCCCTCTGCATGTAACGTCGCTAAAGTGCGCTCCACTCCGGTCAGTGGCGCAGCCGGAATGTTGAGCAGCCCCTTGCCCAACTCCACTATCTCGCCGATGGCTGAACCGCTAATGCGGCCGCCGCTCACGGCAACAGCATTCTCTATGAGCGAAAGCGTGAACGCCTTGCAGCCGTAACCGAGCAACGGCATGTTGGCTGTCTCGGTGCGGAACAGCGATGCCGACACTTCGGCTGCGTCGGCATAAGGCTTGAGCAAATCGCAGTAACGGCGTTCGGCTGCGGCGAAGTGCGACTGACAGTTCCAAAGGGTATCGTCGGCATCGAAAGCGATGACCTTGATGCCCTCGAACGGCACTATTTCCTCTAAAGAATGGTTCGGTTGTGGTTGTGTCATGGCTGGGGTTATGGGAATAAAGTCTGTTGGTATATTGGCGGCAAAACGGACGCTCGCCGACTACAAACCGCGCTCCGCCCAGTCGCCTCTGTCGAGCGTTCTGTAGCTGATGGCCTCGGCGAGGTGCTGCGGCTGCACGAGTTCGCTGCCCTCAATGTCGGCTATGGTGCGCGCCACCTTAAGAATTCGGCTGTAAGCACGGGCACTCAGATTTAGCCTTTCCATAGCCATGCGCAACAGTTCCAGCCCATCGGCTGACGGCTCGGCATACTGGTGTATCATGCGTTCGGTCATCTGGGCGTTGCAGTGTACGCCCTTGCAGTCCTTGTAACGCTCGGCCTGCAACTCACGAGCCTTGACCACACGACTGCGGATGCTGGCACTCGGCTCTCCCGGGGCGGTCTTTGATATGTCGCTGAACGGCACCGGACTAATCTCGCACTGTATGTCTATACGGTCAAGCAGCGGTCCTGATATGCGGTTCATGTAGCGTTGTATCTGTCCGGGCGAGCAGACACACTTGTGGGTCGGGTCACCGTAGTAGCCGCAAGGGCAGGGATTCATGCTCGCAACGAACATGAACGAACACGGATATTCCACGGAATACTTGGCTCGCGAAATGCTTATCACACGGTCTTCGAGCGGCTGGCGCATCACTTCGAGCACACTGCGATTGAACTCCGGCAGTTCGTCGCAGAACAACACGCCGTTGTGGGCAAGCGAAATCTCACCCGGCTGCGGACTGTTGCCGCCGCCAACGAGTGCAACAGGCGATATGGTGTGGTGGGGAGCGCGGAACGGACGCTGAGAAATGAGCGAAGTGTCGCGGCTGAGCTTACCGGCCACGCTGTGTATCTGGGTGGTTTCGAGACTTTCGGCAAGCGACAGTGGCGGAAGTATGGACGGCAGACGCTTGGCCATCATAGACTTTCCGCTACCGGGAGGGCCTATCATAATCAGATTGTGACCGCCAGCAGCAGCCACTTCCAGTGCACGCTTGACGCTCTCCTGCCCTCTCACGTCGGCAAAGTCAAAATCGAAATTGCTTTGCTGGTCGTAAAACTCCTTACGAGTGTCTATTATATAAGGTTCGTAGCGGCGTGTGCCGTTGAAGAAGTTGACCACATCCACCAGCGTTTCCATACCGTAGACCTCAAGATTGTTGACCACTGCGGCCTCGCGCACGTTCTGTTGCGGCACGATAAGTCCTCGGAAGTGTTCGGCACGCGCCCTGATAGCTATGGGCAACGCGCCACGCACAGGCTGCAGACGCCCGTCAAGACCAAGCTCACCTATCATCATGTAGCGGTCAAGCATATCGGTACCCATTTTCCCGTCGGCCGCCAGCACGGCTATGGCCAACGGAAGGTCATAGGCGGAACCCTCCTTACGAATGTCGGCAGGAGCCATGTTGATGGTAATGTCGGCTATCGGAAACTTGTAGCCGTTGTTTTGCAGGGCGGAAACGATGCGGTCATGGCTCTCGCGGACGGCGTTGTCTGGCAGTCCGGTTATGTGAAACATCACGCCTCTGGCCATGCTGACCTCCACCATGACCACAGTTGCCTCCAGTCCGGTGACCGCTGCACAGTATGTTTTCACTAACATGGCTTCAGAAATAAGTTAGAAAAAGTATGTCGGAAAGCCGCTTCGCTACGTCACTTAAGCAGCTCTTCGACCTTGTCGGTAAGGCTCTGATTTCGCAAATCGCGCGCAACCACCTTGCCGTTGCGGTCGGTAATGATTGTCGTCGGAACTTTTCCGACTCCCAAACAGGCGACAAAGGGCGATTGCCACATCTTTTTGTCGCACACCACCGGCCAATTTACGGAGTCGCGCTCAACCACTTTCCGGCAGTCGGCAACGTTTCCGTCAAGACTAATGCCCACAACGGCGATGTCGTTAGCATGATTTTTCTTCAGTTTGACAATGCTTCTCTGCACGTTTTGACTGTCGTAGCTCCACGAAGCCCACACGTTTACGATATTCACCTTGGCCTTCAGACTGATATTCCCTGTCTGCTTGCCGTTGATGTCACGTGCGGAAAAGCTCGGCAAACGGCCGCCCACCGCTGCTCCTTTGAGCGCATTGATACGGTTGGCCAGCGTCGTCAGTCTCGCGTTGTCGGGCACAGACTTCACCATTTTGGCCAAGAGAGAGGAAGCTTTCGGTATGTCCGGGCGTTCCGAACGAATGAAAAACTTCTGCAAAAGGTACACGCTGACCGGCGTGTTGGGATGTTCCGCGATGAACTCCTCAGCCGCTTTCGTTTCCTCAGGCGGCGACAGACGGTTGGCATTCTGGCGGAACTCTGTCATCAGTTCATTGTCTTTCGTGCCCTTAATCTCTATTTCCTTCAGGTGAGACGCATCGCCCTTGATGCTCACCGCGCCTCCAGACTCACCAAAAACGGCCTGTTCGGAGAAGTTTGGAAAGAGAATTATGAATGTTGCCTTGTCGTCCAGCGGAACTATATAGGAGAATCTGCCGTCGCTAACCTTGATGGTGTCAAGTCCGTTGGCAGGCAGTTCAGGGCTGTAAACATAGAACTCACCGTTGTTGAAGTTGCGGAAACGTCCCTCAATCTTGAACTGTCCGTTGCGTGTTCCGCAGGAAAAAAGAAGCGAAAGAGTAAAGATAGCGGCACAAAAGCGTACGATGGAAGAGGTTCGAAACGGCGAATGAAAAGCTGAAAGCAACGAACGGGTGTCGGAACTTAATGAATGGGAAGTAGAAAAAAGCAAATGGAGGACGGAAAGCGCGGTTTTCAACAGCTGCCGCCAAACCTGTTGCACATCGGCGATGCCGCCAACAAGTCCAGCAACCATGCTATTGACAACCCTCGTTGTCCGTCCCCCATTCATCATTATGTATGTCTCGCTACGCTAAATTACTTAGCCACCTTAGACAACTCAAGGTCGTCGGCAGCATACTTGGCATACGAAGAGTCCTTGCTTATAGCGTTGCGCAGAGCCGTTGCGGCATCGGTGTTGTTGCCCTGGCGTGCTGCGAGCACTGCCTTGAGGTAATCGGTTGTGGCATCAGCCGAACTGATGCTGCTGAGCGTCTTTGCTGCTGCGGCATAGTCCTTGTTCATTATCTGCGCAAGGGCGGCACTGTTGCTGTTAACCTTTGCGAAGTCCTGTTCTGCCTGTGCGTATTTGCCCTGTGCAAGGTGCAGATTGCCCAACACCTCAGCCACTCCGTTGGCATCACCGGCCTTTGCAATGTAGTTTTCAGCAGCATTGACATCGCCAGACTGCAGTGCAAGCAGACCCAAGTTGGCGTTTGCCTCACCGCTCTTGCCGTCTACGCTGAGAGCTTTCTGTGCATACTGCTTTGCAGCGTCATAGTTTCCCTTAGCATACTCGATGGCCGCGATGTTGTTATAGGCACGGCAGTCGTTGGGATATACCTCGGTTGTCTTCTTGTATACCTCTTCAGCTTTGTTGGCATCGTCGGTCAGTGTTGCTGCATAGAGCATTTCCTCCACGCTAAGCTTCGACGCATCTTTGCTAAGCTGTTCGGTTATCTGATTGTCATCGCGGCCTATCACCTCGTAGTTGATGGTCATGCGAGAGCGGCGCAACTGCGGAAGGATACCGTCGGCCAACTCGCGGAACGCAGAGCTAAGGTTCTTGATTTGCTGCTCGCGCTCTTCCGGGTCCTTATACATCGAGAGGACGCGCAAGATGACATCCTTGTCCTGTATGTCTGAAGCCTTCACCAGTTCCTGGAAGCCTTCCCAGTCCTGTGCGGTGTATACTGCGTCAACCTCAGCACCGGCGTTCTTGGTGCTCTTCAGCTGCTGGCTTACATACTTCTGTGTGTTCTGCTTGCGCTGGCTTGCCAGCTTGTCGTTCAGTTTCTCGCCACCGTCGGGAGAAGCATACGACGATATCTCAACTCCAGTGAGGTTCAACCCCTCCTTATCGGCGCTGATTCTCTTGAGCAAGTCCACAAATTCCTTCACCGAATTGTTCTTCAATTCACTCTTGCGCAGTGTTGCCTGCTGTATGAGGAACTTGATGTTTGCCTCCTGTTTCTGCTCCGTCACTCTCTGGAATGCGTCGGGAGCAATGCAGGCCTGTGCGCTCTTCACTGTACGGCCAGCCAGTTCCGATGTGGCTATCACGCCGTCGGCCACCTTGACGGCCGGAACCGACTTCTGCTTGTTGCCCACCTTTGCGTCAAAAGTGAGGTAGAGTTCGCTCTTGTGCATATCGGGCACATACTTGAAGTTGCTCTTCATCGTGTAGTGTCCGCCCGTCTGATAGGATATTGTCTGGTCGTTTCCTTCAACCTTTTCGCCTTGGAACGTTGCGCTTGCGCCCTTTGCCACTTGGCCGTTGGCGTATCGCAGTTCGGGAGTCACCGTCACAACGGCCTTTTTCTTCATATATTTCTCGGGAAACGTGCCGTTTATCGTTGCCGAAACCTGTCCAGCGTGAGCCTCAAGAGGATTGGGCGTGACACTGAAATTGTCAGAAGAGAGTGCCCCCAACTTGGAAGAGCATGAAGAAAGCAGCAATACAGATGCTGCAGAAAGGAAGATTACGTTTCTCTTTTGCATGTTTGTCTGTTGATTAGTATATGATTAATGTGCGCGCACCATAAAGGATTGCTCCTTTTGTCCGCTATGCAAAGATAGCGATATAATGATATTGGTACGTGCAACCATACTGTTTTTTATATATTGTTAATTCATTCATCGAGAGGCGATAGGACTTGTTTAGTAATGTTCAAAGAATAAGTTCCTCAAGTTCGCCCTGTATTTTAGGCGGTTTTGCCGGCTTCTTTGATGGAGTATAGCGGGCTATGTGACTGAAAAGAAGTCGCAATAACGGCATAAAGACAGGGCGTGAATACTACGGATGTGCATCTGCAAACTTGTGGAAGTTATTTTTTTGAACATTACTTACATCCTCTCGGGCACCTCGATGCCGAGCAGAGCCATGCCGTTCTTTATCGTCTTGGCCACGTTGCGGGCTATGACGAGGCGAGTGAGCTTCTTGTCGGCGTCGCTTTCCTTGAGTATGCTGTAGTCGTGGTAGAACTGGTTGAACTCCTTGGTAAGCTCGTAGCAGTAGTTGGCGATGCCGCTTGGCGAATAGTCCTTGCCGGCCTGCTCCACGGCTGCGCCAAACTCGTTCATCTTCTGCACGAGTTCTATCTCCTTCTCGTTCAGCTCCGCCTTGTCCACGTCGAGCTTTTCGGGCAAGGCCACGCCCTCGGCTGCGGCCTTACGCAATATGCTCCTTATTCGGGCGTGCGTGTATTGTATGAATGGACCCGTGTTGCCGTTGAAGTCGATGCTCTCGGCGGGGTTGAACAGCATGTTCTTGCGCGCGTCAACCTTCAGTATGAAGTACTTCAGCGCACCCAGACCCACCATGCGCGCTATTTCGTTGCGCTCGCTCTCGTCCATGTCGTCAAACTTGCCAAGCTCCTCGCTTGTGCGCTTGGCGTCGGCCACCATGGCGCTTATCAGGTCGTCGGCGTCGACCACCGTGCCCTCGCGGCTCTTCATCTTGCCGTTGGGCAGCTCCACCATGCCGTAGGAGAAGTGTACAAGCTCCTTGCCCCACTTGAAGCCGAGGCGGTCGAGCAGTATCGAGAGCACCTGAAAGTGGTAGTTCTGCTCGTTGCCCACCACGTATATCATCTTGTCAATGGGGTAGTCCTTGAAGCGCATCTCGGCCGTGCCGATGTCCTGGGTCATGTAGACGCTGGTGCCGTCGGAGCGCAGCAGCAGCTTCTGGTCGAGCCCCTCGCCAGTGAGGTCGGCCCACACGCTGTTGTCGGCGTGGCGCTCGAAGAGACCTTTCGCCAGTCCTTCCTCCACCTTGGCCTTGCCCTTGAGGTAGGTGTCCGACTCGTAGTATATCTTGTCGAAGCCCACTCCAAGAGCCTTGTATGTCTCGTCGAAGCCTGCATACACCCACTCGTTCATGCGCTTCCACAGGTTTCTCACTTCGGTGTCGCCCTGTTCCCACTTCACGAGCATCTCGTGGGCCTCCTTAATCAGCGGTGAGTTGTCCTTGGCCTGCTTCTCGGCCTCCTCCTCAGTCATGCCCTCGGCCTCGTATTTGGCCTTCAGCTCCTTCACCTCCTCGCGGTAGTGCTTGTCGAAGGCCACGTAGTAGTCGCCGATGAGGTGGTCGCCTTTCTTTCCGCTGCTCTCGGGGGTCTCGCCGTTGCCCCACTTTAGCCATGCGAGCATCGACTTGCATATGTGTATGCCACGGTCGTTCACGATGTTGGTCTTCACCACGCGGTTGCCGTTGGCCTCCATAATCTGTGCGAGCGACCATCCGAGCAGGTTGTTGCGCACGTGGCCCAGGTGCAGTGGCTTGTTGGTGTTGGGCGAGGAGTACTCTATCATCACCAGTGGCGACGCGTCGGTGGCCTTTTTCTCGCCAAACTTCGGGTCGGCGTCGATGTCGGCGAGCAGCGAAGCCCACGCCTTCTGCGCCACGACGAGGTTGAGGAAACCCTTCACCACGTTGAACGAGGCCACCGCGTCGCAGTTGGCCACGAGGTAGTCGCCTATCTCCTGTGCGGTGTCTTCGGGCTTCTTCTTCGAAGTCTTCAGGAAGGGGAACACCACGAGCGTGAGGTTGCCCTCAAACTCGCGCTTCGTCTTTTGCAGCTGCACCATCTTCGCTGGCACGTCCTGACCGTAGAGGGCCTTCACGGCGGCCAATACGCTGCTTGCTATTGTGGATTCTATATTCATTTTCAATACCTTAATTATATGTGGGCTGCAAATTTACAAAAAAAACACCGAACCGCAATGCCGCCTCGGCGTTTCCTTGACATCCGCCACGGCTCTTTTGGGTCTTAGAGTTAAATGCGAGGGTGAATGACATTACCATCTTAGCCTCGAAGAGACCGCATCTCAGTAACCCTTGGAAGCGTAGCGAAACATGGTGCTGTATGCTGGATGGAGGAAGCATCGGCTTCGAAGATGCCGCACATAAAGGGAAAGAGTATTCACACCGTTGCATCTGTTCATAATTCTTATGGGCAAAATCGAGCACAGAGAATGTCTTTCCGCATTGGCGACATCCTTTGATAATGAGCGGCATCTTATGCTTGTCTCTCTTCCATTCCGACAGATGTTTCTCTATTTTTCGTTTAAACATCTGCTTGTTAGTCATTTATGCGACTATTTCGTTCTCTTTATACACGTTTTCCAAGGGACTTTTCGCCGCGAAGATATGACAAAACAACGAAAAGACAAAGACAAAGATAAAGGAGAAGAAGAATATTCGTATTCTCTGTCTTTCTGCGGGAGGCCTCGCAACGAATGCTTTTGCAACTCTCTGTTCTACAATATGTTGGAAAGACCACGAAAAATCATACCAATTTCGGGCAAAAATGCATATTATCTTTGGCGAAAATGTATGCAATTTCTGACGAAATTCGATGCTATTTTGAGGCAAAAAATCGAGATTATATCACTCGAAATGTCGGAAGAACCAAAAAAAATTATTCTTTGAACATTACTAAGGTGCCGTATGGTGTCTTACTCTTCCAGCACCCATTTCCACACCGGCTTCAACTCTATTTCCAATCCATTGTACTCCATCGTTCCTTCATCCTCGTATGTGATGATAATCGCTTGGCGGAGGGGCTTGAAGGAATGGAGGGCGACAAGGGCTTTCTTCTCCCTTTCCAAGGTTGTCTCGTCGCTCATCCTGTAACTGGCTTGAATCCCCAACCCCTCTTCGGGAACAAAGAAATCTACCTCTATTCCCTTGTTGAAATAATACAAGCCACTACCATATTTTTTGTATAAGGTGATGGCGCAGAGATTTTCCAACAACAGCGTGTCGGGATTGTTGACAAACAGATGCACCAGACCATTATCTACAAAATAGTGTTTCTTGATGGTCTCCTTTTCTACAAATTTGGAGGCATAGTTGTCCAAAGAAACCAAGAGGCAGGATTCTTGCAGGTAACGAACGTATTCCATGACGGTGGACGGACTGCAGGAAGCACCTGTCGATTTAACCAAGTTGCACAGGCGGTTGAGAGAGCAAGGCTGCATGACACTTTCAGCCAGTCGGCGGACGCAAAGGCGCAGGGCATCCTCGTTCTTGATTTTATGGCGCACCACGAGGTCGTTGAAGAAAATGCGGTTGTACAGGCTGTTGAGCCATATCCGCTTCTCGCGGAAATTCACCAGCTCCGGGAAACCGCCCCATTCGAAATAGGTGCGGAAATGGCGCTGCAGTTCGTTGGCCTTTCTGCCATATTGCCATCCCTTGGACAAAACCACTCCATTGGCTTTCAGGTATTCCTCAAAGGAGTATGGGAACACCTTTATATCCAAGTATCTGCCTCCGAGGACAGTCTCAATGTCGCGGCTGAGCATCTTTGCGTTACTCCCCGTCACATAAACTTGGTATTTTCTGTTGGCAAGCCTGCGGGCGAAATTGGCCCATCCGTCCACATTCTGGATTTCGTCAAAGAAGAATACCGGGGTGCCTTCGTACATGCTGTGGTATGCTTGCAGGATGAGGTCGAAGTCCATTGCCGTCATCTCCTTCAGGCGTTCGTCGTCGAAGTTGACATAAACGATGTCTTCCACATCTGTTCCTGTCTCCATGATTTGTTGCATGCGTTGAAAAAGCAAGTAGGATTTTCCTGCTTGCCTAACCCCGACAAACACATAGTTGCCATGTTCCTCTAAGGTTAGCGGACGCTCCACCAAGGGTATGCTGCCGATATATTCCTGGTTCTCAGATATTATCGTTCTAAACAATTCGATGTCCATTGCTCCGTTTTTGCTGCAAAGGTGACATTTTTATTCGATGCCACAAAATAAAATCAACGATTTTTATTCGATGGTATCGAATAAAAATAACAAACGGGTCTTGTCATTTTCCGTTCATATTGCGGCCACCTACACTTCAGGCATAAAGTGGAAGGACTATGCCAGGGCTCTTTTGGGTCTTAAGGGTGGTTCTATAAATTACCACCGTAAAGTTGTTTTGATTTTGGGCGATTTACGTTTTGCCATCTTGCGGTCTCTTTTCGGTACAATGTGTTTGCTCATTCAGTCGTATAGCCCGCGCTTTCCTTCATTCGCAAACACATTGTCCACGAAAATAGCCTCGCAATCTGACAAAGCTAATTTATAGAACCACCCTTAAAGTTAAATGCGTGGGTGAATGACATTACCATCTTAGCCTCGAAGAGACGACAAAACAACGAAAAGACAAAGGACAAGGAGAAAAAGTGCCCATTCTTCCACGGCCAAATTCGCTTAGGTTTAAATGAAAGAGCCGAAAAAGTTTGGACATTCCAATAAATAAATGTATTTTTGCAACGACAGTTCCCACCACGCTTCCCGAAGACCAGCGAACCAGGGTGGGCCTTTTGCGTTTTATACAGTGTGAAATACGACAAACAACCATTAGATTATCCCGACATCATTGCGATGTTGAAGGAGCGAGGGCTTATTATCCGTGATGATGACAAGGCCATCAGTTGTTTGAGGGTCATCAGCTACTTTCGCTTGGCCAACTACTTCCGGCCAATGGAAGCAGACAAAACAACTCATGTATTCAAGCCCAACAGTTATTTCGAAAACGCAGTTGATCTTTACCGCTTTGACCAAGAGTTGCGCACCTTGTTGTTCAATGCAATTCAAACCATCGAGATTGCATTGCGTTCAAAGATGATTCATCATATCTCCTTGCAATATGGCACCTTTTGGTTTACCGATGCAAGCTTGTTCAGCAATACTGCCATTTTCGAGTCTTGTTTACTGCATATTCACCAGGAAGTTGAACGTAGCAGGGAAGACTTCATTACAGAACATCTTGAAAGATACTCTGAACCTGACATGCCACCGGTATGGAAGACACTTGAGGTAACGACGTTCGGTACATTGTCGAAACTGTTTGGCAATTTCAAGGACAATCGCTTGAAAAAGCGCATTGCCCGAGAGTTTAAATTGCCGCAACACATCATCTTGGAGAATTGGATAAAGTGCGCCGTCATTATGAGAAATCATCTTGCTCACCACACCCGTGTTTGGAATCGCAACTTCCCATATATTCCACAGACGAATGTTACTCTTCGTGGTGCATGGGTGTCGCATAGCATCCAGCATTCCCACAAGCTCTACCCATACTTGTGCTGTATGCAATATATGCTCAATGTTTTGAAACCCAATAATGCATTTTCACAAGACTTGACAACTTCTTGACCCATTCATGAACAAATAACAAAGCATGAGATACAGAGTATACAATGTGGTGGCAACTCTCATTATTGGAGCATCGACGTTGGTGTCCTGTTATTCAGTGATGC
>CAVGKZ010000027.1:0-76082 GCA_963630025.1 bacterium
CGGCATAGTTACGGAAATAAGTGTGCCATTTACGATCAGTAAACGGCATATATACCGCCGCAAAGGGCGCTGTTGCGGCCAGAAAGGGCATGCTTGGCGTGTTAAATTCAGGGAGTATTATTTTACAAGACTCATTTCTAATTCCAGCCTTTATTCCCTCCTCAAGAGAAGTATAAGCCGAAAATCGCAATGTTTTATTCTTTCACCGTCACTTATTTTGTAATTTTGCACCCCGACAATCAACCAGTATATATAATAATGAGTAGAAAGAAGAAGCCGTTGCCGCTGCTGGAGAACATCACCATCACCGACGTTGCGGCTGAGGGAAAGGCCATAGCCAAGGTGGACGACATGGTGGTTTTCGTGCCGTTCACCGTGCCCGGCGATGTTGTTGACCTGCAAGTGAAGAAAAAGAAGCACCGCTACTGCGAAGCCGAGGTGGTGCGCTTCATAGAATACAGCAAAGTGCGCGAGAAGCCCAAGTGCAGCCATTTCGGCGTGTGCGGCGGCTGCAAGTGGCAGAACCTGCCCTACGAGGAGCAGCTCAAGGCCAAGCAGCGTCAGGTGTTCGACCAGTTGACGCGCATAGGCAAGGTGGAGCTGCCCGAGTTCCGCCCAATCATGGGTTCGGTGAAGACGTTTGAATACCGCAACAAACTGGAGTTCGGATGCTGCAACAAGCGCTGGCTCACCAAGGAGCAGATTGCCTCCGGCGAGGAATACGCCAACATGAACGGTATCGGTTTCCACATCACCGGAGCGTTCGACAAGATACTGCCCATAGAGAAGTGCTGGCTGATGGACGACACCCACAACGCCATACGCAACAGTATACGCGACTACGCCTTTGAGCACAGTCTCCCGTTCTTCGACCTGCGCGCCCAGCACGGACTGTTGCGCGACATAATCATACGCAACTCCAACACGGGCGAGTGGATGGTGATAGTGCAGTTCCACTTCGACGAGCCTGACGACGAGCAGAAAGCCTTGGGGCTGATGCAGCACCTGGCCGAAAAGTTTCCGCAAATCAGTTCGCTGATGTATGTGGACAACCAGAAGTGCAACGACACCATTGGCGACCAGAACATCATCACATACAAAGGCACCGACCATATCTTCGAGACGATGGAAGAACTGCGCTTCAAGGTAGGCCCGAAGAGCTTCTATCAGACCAATACCGAACAGGCTTACCATCTCTACTCCGTGGCTCGCGAGTTTGCCGCCCTCACCGGCGACGAACTTGTCTACGACCTCTACACCGGCACCGGCACCATTGCCAACTTCGTGGCGCGCAAAGCCCGCCGTGTGATAGGTATCGAGTATGTGCCGGAGGCCATTGAAGACGCTAAAATCAATTCGGAAATCAACGGCATAGGCAACACGGAGTTCTTCGCCGGCGACATGAAGGACATCCTGAACGACGAGTTCATCGCCCGCTACGGCCGTCCCGACGTGGTCATCACCGACCCGCCCCGCGCCGGAATGCACCCCGACGTGGTGCAGACCATACTGCGCACCGCGCCCAAGCGCATCGTCTATGTGAGCTGCAACCCGGCCACTCAGGCTCGCGACCTCGCCCTGCTCGACGTCAGCTATCGTGTCATGGCCGTGCAACCGGTGGATATGTTCCCCCATACGCCTCATGTGGAAAACGTGGTGCTGCTCGAAAGGAGGGATGCGTAGTGCGTAGCTTGAGAACGGTGTGCCTTGCCGCCTTTGCCTTTGCCGCAACCACAATGGCTATGGCCGGCAACAGCGGTGAGACTGACGGCAAAAAGGAGATAGCCGTTACGGCCAAGTTGAGCGGATATGTCATCGGCCAGTATCAGGCCACGCTCAAAGAGGGCGACAACAGCAACAGTTTCGACGTGCGCATGGTGCGACTCGCCTTGGGCGGACGGCTGCTCAACGATATCGAATACAAGGTGCAGGCACAGATAAACGGCAACACGGCCACGCTCGGCAGCAGTCCGCGCATAGTGGACGCCTACGCCGAGTGGCAGCACTTCGGCTTCTTCAAGGTGAAAGCCGGTCAGTTCAAGCGGCCTTTCACCTTTGAAAATCCCATGCACCCGATAGACCAGGGCTTCATGGGCTACTCGCAAAACGTGTCGAAGCTGGCTGGGTTCAATGACCGGTCAGGCGAACATGCCAGCAACGGGCGCGACATCGGTGTGCAGATTCAGGGCGACCTCTTGCCCGACCACGACGGACGCACTCTGCTGCACTATCAGGTGGGAGTGTTCAACGGCCAGGGCATAAACACCAAGGACGTGGACAACCGCAAGGACATCATTGGCGGCGTTTGGGTTTCGCCCGTGGAGGGACTGCGCATCGGCGCATTTGGATGGACCGGCTCAAAGGTTCGCAACGGCAAATGGACCGATACTGACGGCACGGAGCACTCCGGCACGGTCGTTCTGCCGCAGCACCGCTATGCTTTCAGCGCAGAATATAAGGCCCGAGGGTGGCAGCTCCGCTCCGAATATATCCACTCCACTGGCTACGCCTTCAAGACAACCTATCAGAAGCAGGGCGACCAGACCGACGCTACCGTCAACACTGCGCTCGGCAACAAGGCCGACGGCGTTTACGCCTTGTGCATTGCGCCCGTTATACCCGGCAAGTTGGCTGCCAAAGCCCGCTACGACCTCTACCGTCCGCAGGCCGACTGGAGCACGAGCCGCACGCAATATGAGGCCGGACTCAACTGGATGCTGAACAAGAGTGTGGAGTTGCACGCCGAATATGCTCTCATCAACGACCGCAGTCTGGCCAAACACAACTACAGTGTGGTTGACCTGCAGTTCAGCGTAAGGTTCTGACAGAGCGTTTCCGGAATATTCTTGAAAAATAACTGTTGCTGTTTTGGCTCTGTTGTGGCTAAATGGTAGTCACAATGTAGGTGGGTTCTATAAATCCAGCAAAGCTAATTTATAGAACCCACCTGTAGCCAAAACGGTAAATACAAGGGCACTAAACATCAATCACAAGGCCGTCGTAAGCCATTTCAAAGCCTTCGGGCAAACGCTGCTGAAGGCCGGAGTGCAAACCCATATCATGGTTTGCGTGGATAAAAAGCGTGCGCTTTGCACCAACGCTGCGTGCAAATTCGATGGCGTCGGGCACAAGTTGGTGAGAGTGATGATACTTTTCAAAGCGCAGAGCGTTTACTGCCAGCACCTCCACGCCAGCCAGATATTCCATCTCTTGCGGCTCTATCGTCTTCATGTCCGTTATATATGCAAACCGTCCGAAGCGGTAGCCGAGTATCGGGAGCTTGCCGTGCATCACCCTGATGGGCACTACGGCGATGTCGCCGACGGTGATTTCCTCGTGCGGCTTTATCGTGTGGAGCTGCAAATCGGGCACTCCGGGATATTTTTCTTTGGCAAAACAGTAGGGGATGTTGTGGCGTAACGCCTCAGAAGTGTGGCTGTCGGCATAGATGTCAACGTCGCCGAAGCGGCTGAATGGGCGCACATCGTCAATGCCGGCCACGTGGTCGTAGTGAGCGTGCGTCAGGAGTATGCCGTCAATCTTCCTGAACGGCAAGGGCAGAACCTGCTGGCGGAAGTCGGGGCCGCAGTCAATCAGCACGCGAGTGCTCTCCGTTTCCACCAGCGCAGAGGTGCGCAGCCGCTTGTCTCTTGGGTCTTTGCTTGTGCAAACCTCGCAGTCGCAACCTATCGTTGGCACTCCGCAACTGGTTCCGGTGCCGAGAAACGTGACTTTCATCGTATGTTTACCTCCGGTGTTATGCTTATTCCGAACTTCTCTTTCACGTCCCTTTGTATCGTTTCGCACAGTTGCAGCACTTCCAGCCCTGTGGCTCCGCCCTTGTTGACGAGCACGAGAGCCTGCGTGGAGCAAACTCCTGCACGCCCGAGCGAACGCCCTTTCCATCCGCACTGTTCTATCAGCCATCCGGCAGGCACCTTTTCACGGCCGTCGGCCAGAGGATAGTGGGGCATGGAGGGATATGCGTCGGCCAGTTTGCGGTATGTTTCAGCGTCAACAACGGGATTCATAAAGAAGCTGCCTGCGTTGCCTTCCACCTCAGGGTCGGGCAGTTTAGCCCGTCTTATACCTACTATGGTGTCGCGGAGTTGTGCCGCCGTGGGAGTGACAATGCCCTGTTTCTCCAGTTCAGCGCGTATGTTGCCATAGTCAAGATGCGGCGTAAAGGTGTCGGAAAGGCGGTAGGTTACGTGGGTAATGACGTAGCGGTTGAGCCAATCGGCCTTGAAGCGGCTCTGGCGATAGGCATATTCGCACTCCTGATTGCTGAACGACACGGCTTGGCCGGTCTCAATCTCCACCGCCTCTACATTATATATAATGTCCTTGGCCTCCACTCCGTAGGCGCCGATGTTCTGTATGGCGCTCGCGCCAACCTCGCCCGGAATGAGCGAAAGGTTCTCCGCACCGTGCCAACCGTGCGCCACGCAGAGCGCAACTATGTTGTCCCACGTCTCTCCGCTGCCCACACGCAGCAGCACGCCGCCCTCTGTGGTTTTCGCTTCCCAGCCCTTTATGGCCGAGTGGAGCACCGTTCCGGGATAGTCTTTGGTGAGGAGAAGATTGCTGCCTCCGCCCAAGAGGAGCAGAGGTTGGTCGCTTTCGGTCAGACTGGCGAGTGCGTTGCGCAGGTCGTCGGTGCTGTCGAACTCAATGAAGCGGTGGCACCGCGCCTTTATTCCGAACGTGTTGTGGCGCGTGAGGTCGTAGTCTGCAAAGTCTTTCATAGGCAGATGGGGTAGGGAAATGCTATTGGTTGAACTCGGTGAGCATCCATTTGCCGCGCACGTTCTTGAAGGAAAGTTCCATTTCAAGGCCGTTGGCAATGCCACGCAGCACGAAAATCCTGCGCTGACTCTCACTGTAAGGTTGTCCGTAAATGATGTTGTAGATGGTTTTGCCCGGCAGTTCTGGGGCAAAAGCCGGCCACGTTTCCGATGTAAGCCAACCGGTCATCTCGCTGAAGTCGTCGTCCGGGTCGGGTCCGACGAACTTCACGGGGTTGCTTACGTGTTGCGACTGAAACGTCGAGTCGCACGCAAACTTGCGGTAGAAGCGCAGAAACGATGCGTTGGGGTTCTCTGCCAGCGACGTGTTGTTTATCGCTTGCATCATCCAGAGACCGTTCACCCGGTCGAACACAAACTGCTTTACCGCTTGTTTGTTGAGCGAAATCCTCTCCACAACCACGTGGTTGATACTCGTGTCCTTCACCGCGTCCATCTGTTTGCGGCTGTTGAATATCAGCGTGTAGTAGTCCTGGTGCATGAAGAAGTGCTCCGTTTTCCATGCTTCCTTATCGGTCATGGTCGTCTTTCCGCCCGATGTCACCGGCAAGGGAAACGTGATGCGCTTCATTTGAAGCTTTCTGTTGGCCGCAAAGTTGAAGAAAAAGTCATCGAACAATTCGTCGGCCGCCTTTGGCATGGGCGTTTCCGATATGAGTTGCTCCATAGTGTCGATTGCTGCTGGCTCGGTTGCAGTACTGTCCGAATCGGTTTCAACCTCGCTCTTTGCTGTTTTGTTGCCTCCGCATGAGAGAGTAAGTGAAAAAATTGCGATGGCCGCAAATAAAGACTTGTTCATCTGTAAAATCGGAATAGTGGAATCCGTTTATCAAATTTCCGCAAAAGTACAACTTTATTTTGGTATCGTGCACTCTTTCAGTGCAAAAACAGTAACTTTGCAGCGATTTTTATAAAAGCAAAACTATAATGATACTTGACAAGATAAACCAGCTTTTAAAGGAAGTGCAGGGGCTTGAGGCAAAAAATGCAGACGAGATTGAAGCACTGCGCTTGAAGTATCTAAGCAAAAAAGGTGAGATTACGGCTCTTATGGCCGACTTCCGCAACGTAGCGGCCGATCAGAAGAAGATGGTGGGAATGAAGATCAACGAGTTGAAGCAGACCGCCATCGACCGCATAAACGCTCTGAAGGAGCAGTTTGACAGCGTGGAGAGCGACGAAGAGGTGCCCGACTTGACGCGCACCCCTTATCCCGTGAAACTCGGAACGCGCCACCCGCTGACGATAGTCACCAACGAAATAATCGACATTTTCTCGCGTATGGGCTTCGTTCTGGCCGACGGACCGGAAGCTGAGGACGACTTGCACGTGTTCACCAAGATGAACTTTGCTGCTGACCACCCCGCCCGCGACATGCAGGACACGTTCTTTGTGGAGCAAAACCCCAACGACGTGACCAAGAACATACTGCTCCGCAGCCACACCAGTTCCGTTCAGGCTCGCGTGATGGAGACCTCTCAGCCTCCCATCCGCGTGATTTGCCCCGGCCGTGTGTATCGCAACGAGGCCATAACGGCGCGCGCGCACTGTTTCTTCCATCAGGTTGAAGGTCTATACATTGACAAGAACGTCTCGTTCACCGACCTCAAGCAGGTGCTTCTGTCGTTTGCAAGGGAGATGTTCGGTGTTGACACCAAGATACGTTTGCGTCCCAGCTACTTCCCCTTCACCGAACCGAGCGCAGAGATGGACATCTCGTGCCATATCTGCGGTGGAGTAGGCTGCGGTTTCTGCAAGCATACCGGTTGGGTAGAGATACTCGGCTGCGGCATGGTTGACCCGAACGTGCTCGAAGCCTGCGGCATCGACAGCAAGGTATACACCGGCTACGCCTTCGGTATGGGCGTTGAGCGCATCACGAACCTCAAGTATCAGGTGAGCGACTTGCGCATGTTCTCCGAAAACGACACTCGCTTCCTCAAGGAGTTTGAGGCTGCACATTAATATTACAGAGGCGCACGACACGCAAAGAGCGGCTGCGAAGAGCCAAATGCCACATGGCACTGACTCCGATGCAGGGCATTTGTGAGTCGTGCGCTGAACTTTTTCAAAGGGGACGGTTTCCCTTTGTTTCCGTCCGTCTGTGGCGATTCTTCATTCAGGGATAGCTTAGAAAATGATGAAAGACAGACTTTTTACATCAAGTTTTATTTGTATACTTGCGGCCAACTTCCTTCTTTACTTCGGTTTCTGGCTGCTTGTTCCCGTTTTGCCGTTCTATCTGAAAGAGACCTACGCCTGTCCTGAGGCCATACTTGGGGCGGTCTTGTGTTGCTACACGGTGAGCGGTCTGTGCGTGCGCCCTTTTTCGGGCTACTTCATGGACAGGTTTCCTCGCAAACCAATATACATCTTTTGTTATATAGTGTGTGTGCTGATGCTCGCAGGCTATATGGTCGCCGCCACGTTGGCGTGGTTTGTCGTGCTCAGAGCCTTGCATGGTGTGGCTTTTGGCAGTGTGTCTGTGGGCGGAAACACGCTGTGCGTGGACATCATGCCGAGCAGTAGGCGTGGCGAAGGACTTGGCTATTACGGTCTTACCAACAACGTTGCAATGGCTCTTGGCCCTATGACCGGACTGTTCATGCACGACCACGTGGGCTATATGGTGATATTCGCCACGGGTATGTCGGTCAGTGCGGTGGGACTGGTGTGCGCCATGATGATAAAGGCGCGCGTGCCGGAGTCGTTGCGTATGCGCAAAGCCTGTGATAGTGGTGCTTCCGCCGCTGCCGGAACCTCTCCTTGCCGCACGCTGTCGCTTGACCGCTTCCTGCTCATAAAGGGCATTCCGGTCAGTATCTCCCTCTTCCTGTTGTCTATACCCTACGGTTCCACCACCAACTTTGTGGCCATGTATGCCCGCGAGATACATCTTGACGCGCCGTCGGGCTTCTTCTTCACCCTCATGGCCATCGGTATGGGAGCCTCGCGCATCGTTGCCGGAAAAAAGGTCGACCGCGGTTATGTCACACAGTGCATCCACGTGGGCTACTATCCCGTGATACTGGCTTTCTTCCTGCTCGGCCTTTGCCGCTTTGCCGTACCCTACGGCATGACGTTTACCACCGTTTTGTTCTATTTCGTGCCCTTGCTGCTCGGCGTAGGTTTCGGAGTCATGTTCCCGGCAATGAACACCTTATATATAAACCTTGCGCCCAACAACAAGCGCGCCACCGCCACCAGCACCTATCTCACCGCCTGGGATGTTGGCATCGGTATCGGCATCTTCACCAGCGGAATCATTGCACAATATTTCACGTTCTATATGGTCTATCTGATAGGCTCGCTGTTGTGCGTCGTGTCGCTTGTGTTCTTTGTCAAAAAGGTCACTCCACATTACAATCTGAACAAGCTCCGATAGCTTTCCGTTGCGTTTTGCTACGGAAACCAACGAGTCCGCTATCATCCCCAAACGTTAAATACGCTTAACCGAAACCCACTTTCCATACGCAATGGAGTGTGGTTTTGGCTTTTTATGCCTATTTTTGCAGCCGTTAAGGTTCGCGTAACAGCGATTAAAAGGGAATGGGGTGAAAATCCTCGACTGTCCCGCAGCTGTGAGTTCCTTTGAATGCGTCCGACAAGCAATCCACTGCTTCCGCAAAGAAGCGGAAGTGGGAAGGAGTCGGAAGCTGGAACGAAGTCAGAAGACCTGCCTCGACTGGCATAAAAGCCAAACAAGCTGAAATTCCTCGGAGTAAGGAAGCCTGAAGCATCCAACTACTTTTGGTTACGATGTGCCACAACCAAACCAGCGAGCATTGGCGGTTGTCGGTCTGCGCTTTGGGCTGTACGGGGACGCTATCCTGTTTCGTGCATACCGTAGGTGTATTATTATATAAGTTTATTTTGTGAAAAAGCCCGTCCGTGAGGATGGGCTTTTTCGATGAATGAAGGATGAAGTCTGTTGCCGTTTGGCAACGGTGAACCAACTAAACAGGAACGATTTGAGACTTGCGTTTTGTGATATTGTCGCAACAAACTTTGCGTAACATTTTGGAATATTCAATTAAATTGCTATCTTTGCACCCGCAAATACGGGTAAGTCTTGCACGGCCAGCTCCCTTCGAATCCTCCAGGACGGGAACGTAGCAAAGGTAGTTGGTTGTAGCGGCGCGATGTAAGTAGCTTACCCACCCGCCTCTTTAGCTCAGTTGGCCAGAGCACGTGATTTGTAATCTCGGGGTCGTTGGTTCGAATCCGACAAGAGGCTCTCCTTTCTTTGGAATATAGATGGTTGGGAAGGTTCTGTGGTATTGCTTCCACATTTATATTTTACTTCGTCCGGTTTTATCTTAGTTGGAACTAAACTGCACAAACAATTTCGAAAGACTTTCATTTTGACACAAAACAGTTTGAGTTGACGATATTTCTTACTACTTTTGCATAAGATAAGCTACAGTCGGCAATTTGGAAGCTCGCTTTCATATTGCGCTCGTTTGCATTATCTTTGCATAAGATAGGCTACACTCGGGAAACTGAAAACAAGTTTTCTTTCCGCTCGTTTGCACTATCTTTGCATCCGGTAAGTCAAAAGTATTGAAAATCCCCGTCCGTAAAGGGGGACAAAACCAAACTGAAAAAGAAATGAAAGTATTAAAATTCGGCGGAACGTCCGTAGGTTTCGTGGAGAGTATCTTGAGTCTCAAGAAAATAGTTGAGGCCGAACAGGGTGAGACAATCGTTGTGGTAAGCGCGCTCGGCGGCATAACCGACAAGCTAATAGCAACATCAAAAAATGCGTTCGACGGCGACAAGGCATACGTCGACGAACTGGCGGCGATACGCAAACGGCACCACGACATGGTGGAAGCCGTGATTGAAGGAAAGGACAAGCAGCAGACATTGCTGATAAAAATAGACTCACTGCTCGACGAGCTGCAATCCATCTACTACGGCGTGTTCCTAATACGCGACCTAAGCCCAAAGACACAGGCGGCAATCGTAAGCTACGGTGAAAGGCTGAGTTCGCTTATCGTGACCGAATTAATAAACGGAGCCAAGTGGTACGACTCCCGCAGTTTCATTAAGACAGTGGAGAAACGCGGCAAACACGTGCTCGACAGTGAACTGACACGCAGTCTCGTGTGTGAAACGTTCAAGGACAGACCGAAGATAGCCGTTGTGCCGGGCTTCATAAGTTCTGACAAGCACACCGGGGAGGTGACCAACCTCGGACGTGGCGGCAGCGACTATACCGCATCCATTATCGCAGCGGCTCTCGACGCTGACGCTCTTGAGATATGGACCGACGTAGACGGCTTTATGACAGCCGACCCGAGAGTGATTCACACGGCCTACACCATCAACGAGCTGAGCTATGTGGAGGCTATGGAGCTGTGCAACTTCGGCGCAAAGGTGATATATCCGCCGACGATATATCCGGTATGCGTGAAGAATATACCCATTTGGGTGAAAAACACGTTCAATCCTTCGGCAAAGGGAACGGTAATCAAAAACAAGATAGACAACGACTGCAAGCCCATTAAGGGCATTTCGAGCATAAACGGAACGACACTCATCACCGTGACGGGACTGTCGATGGTGGGCGTGATAGGCGTTAACCGCCGCATATTCACCGCACTGGCCGACAATGGCATATCGGTGTTCCTCGTGTCGCAGGCTTCTTCGGAAAACTCCACCTCTATAGGTGTGAGCGATGTGGATGCCGACGAGGCCGTAAAAGTGCTCAACGGCGAGTTTGCAAAGGAGATTGAAACGGGAGCTATGTTCCCAATGCATGCTGAAAAGGGACTGGCCACTGTGGCCATCGTGGGCGAAAACATGAAGCACACGCCTGGCATTGCCGGAAAACTGTTCGGTTCGCTCGGCCGAAGCGGCATCAGCGTGATAGCCTGTGCGCAAGGTGCATCTGAAACGAACATCTCGTTTGTGGTAAACTCCAGGTATCTGCGCAAGTCGCTCAACGTCATTCACGACTCGTTCTTCCTGAGCGAATATAAGGTGCTCAACCTGTTTATATGCGGCGTTGGCACGGTGGGCGGCAACCTGATAGACCAGATACGCTCGCAATATGAGGAGCTGAAACAGACGCAACGGCTCAAACTAAACGTGGTGGGCATAGCGTCAAGCTCGCATGCCATATTCTCGCGCGACGGAATCAACCTCGACAACTACCGCGAGGAGCTGGCGGCTTCGGAGCCAAGCGACAACAAGAGGCTGCTCGAAGAGGTGACGGGAATGAACATATTTAACAGCGTGTTTGTTGACTGCACCGCAAGCGCCGACGTGGCGGCAATGTACCAGGCACTGCTCGACCACAACATCTCGGTGGTGGCGGCCAACAAGGTGGCGGCTTCGGGCAGCTACGACAGCTACGCTCTGCTGAAGGAGACGGCGCTGAAGAGGGGCGTGAAGTTCCTGTTTGAGACCAATGTGGGAGCCGGACTGCCCATCATAGGCACCATAAACGACCTGCGCAACTCGGGTGACAAACTGCTGAAGATAGAGGCCGTGCTTAGCGGTACGCTCAACTTCATTTTCAACGAACTTTCGGCTACAGTACCGTTTTCCGAGACCGTTCGCAGAGCTAAGGAGATGGGATATAGCGAACCTGACCCACGCATCGACCTGAGCGGAATAGACGTGGTGCGCAAGTTGGTGATACTCACCCGCGAGGCCGGATACAAGGCCGAGCAGGCCGACGTGGAGAAGCACCTGTTCATGCCCGACGACTTCTTCACGGGCAGCATCGACGACTTCTGGAAGAACCTGCCTTCGCTCGACGCCGACTTCGAAGACAAGCGCAAGCTGCTGGAGAAGGACGACAAGCGCTGGAGGTTTGTGGCGCGCATGGACCACGGCAAGATGAGCGTGAGCCTTGAGGCCGTGGGCCGCCACCACCCGTTCTACAGTCTGGAGGGAAGCAACAACATCGTGCTGCTCACCACCGAACGCTACCGCGAATACCCAATGCTCATACAGGGCTATGGAGCAGGAGCAGGAGTGACGGCGGCTGGCGTGTTCGCCAACATAATGTCGATAGCCAACATATAATCAACAGGGACTAACGAAGAAAGGCGAACACAACATGAAACACATCATCATATTGGGCGACGGCATGGCCGACCACGCCGTGGAGAGACTGGGGGGACTGACCCCTCTGCAATATGCCGACACGCCATACATGGACTTGCTGGCACGCAAGGGACGCTGCGGCAGGGTGGCCACCATCCCAAAGGGATTTCACCCGGGCAGCGAGGTGGCCAACACGGCCATACTGGGCTACGACCTGAACAAGGTGTATGAGGGGCGCGGCCCTCTTGAGGCGGCGAGCATTGGCTATGAGATGCAGCCGGGCGACATGGCCATAAGGTGCAACATAGTGTGTCTGGAAGACGGACGGATAAAGAACCACCACGGCGGACACCTATCCACCGAGGACGGCGACACGCTGATAAAGTATCTCGACGAGCGGCTGGGCAACGACCGGGTGAAGTTCATCACGGGCATTCAATACAGGCATCTGCTCGTGATAAAGGGCGGCAACAAGCACATTGACTGCGCCCCACCCCACGACCACCCCAACGAGGAGTGGCGCGGACTGCTCGTGAAACCTGAAGAGGGATGCGCCGAAACCGCAGTCGAGGGACAGATGACACCGCAGGAGACGGCCGACCTGCTGAACGACTTGATATTGCGCTCGCAGCAACTGCTGGCCGAGCACCCCATAAACAAGGAGCGCGCCGAACGCGGAGCCGACACGGCCAACAGCATCTGGCCATGGAGCGCGGGCTACCGCCCGTCGATGGAGACGCTGGGCGAGATGTTTCCCGAGGTGAAGCGTGGCAGCGTGATATCGGCGGTTGACCTCATTCGCGGCATCGGCCACTACGCCGGACTGCGCAACATCATCGTGGAGGGGGCCACAGGACTGGCCGACACCAACTATGAGGGCAAGGCGCAGGCGGCCATCGAGGCACTGAAGACCGACGACTTCGTGTTTCTGCACATAGAGGCGAGCGACGAGGCCGGACACGACGGCGACCTGCAACTGAAACTGCGCACAATAGAGAACCTGGACCGCCGCATAGTGGAACCCATATACAACGAGACGAAGACATGGGACGAGCCGGTGTGCATAGCCGTGTTGCCCGACCACCCCACCCCCGTGGAGATAAGGACGCACGTGGACGAGCCGGTGCCCTTCCTCATATACCACAAGGGCATCGAACCCGACGGCGTGAAAGTCTACGACGAGGTGAGCTGCGTGGGCGGAAGCTACGGGCTGCTCGTGCTTGACGAGTTCATAAAGGAACTGATGAGGGCATAGGGCAACACACCTTTTAACCATCAACACAAAAATCCAACAATGAAATATTACAGCACCAACCATAAAGCCCCCATGGCCTCACTGCACGAGGCAGTGGTGAGGGGACTGGCCACCGACAGGGGCCTGTATATGCCGGAACACATAGCAACGCTGCCGGCCGAATTCTTTGCCGACATCGACAAGATGCCGTTCAACGAGATTGCCAAGACCGTGGCGGCGGCCTTCTTCGGCGACGACATAGAGCGCACCGAACTGGACCGCATCGTTGACGACACGCTAAGCTTCGACTGTCCGGTGGTGAAGGTGACGGAAAACATACACTCGCTCGAACTGTTTCACGGTCCGACGCTCGCATTCAAGGACGTAGGGGCGCGCTTCATGGCTCGCCTCCTGCAATACTTCATACGGCAAGAGGGGTGCGGCGAAGAGGTCAACGTGCTCGTGGCCACAAGCGGCGACACGGGTTCGGCTGTGGCCAACGGCTTCCTCGGCGTGGAGGGCATACACGTGTATGTGCTCTACCCCAAAGGCAAGGTGAGCAAAATACAGGAGAGCCAATTCGCAACGCTTGGACAGAACATCACGGCCATAGAGGTTGACGGTGTGTTCGACGACTGCCAGGCACTGGTGAAGAGCGCGTTCATGGACGCTGAGCTTAACGCGCACATGAAGTTGACATCGGCCAACTCCATAAACGTGGCGCGCTTTCTGCCACAGGCGTTCTACTACTTCAACGCCTACGCTCGGCTGAAGAGCGACAACCTAGTGGTGTGCGTGCCAAGCGGCAACTTCGGCAACATCACCGCCGGCCTGTTTGCCCACCGCATGGGATTGCCCATAAAGCGGTTTGTCGCCGCCAACAACGCCAACGACATATTCTACAAGTATCTGCAAACGGGCAAGTATGAGCCGAAGCCAAGCCGGCAGACCATAGCCAACGCCATGGACGTGGGCGACCCAAGCAACTTCGCACGCATCATCGACCTATATGGCGGCGACCACTCGAAGATAACGTCGCTCATCAGCGGAGCCACTTTCTCCGACCAACAGATACGCGAGGCCATGAAGCAATGCCGCGACACCACGGGCTACATACTCGACCCACACGGAGCGTGCGGCTACCGCGCACTATGCGAGGGACTGCGCGAGGGCGAGACGGGCGTGTTCCTAGAGACCGCCCATCCGGCGAAGTTCAAGGAGACCGTGGAACAGGCCACTGGCGCACCCGTGGAACTGCCCGAACGACTGGCCGCATTCATGCAGGGCAAGAAGCAAAGCGTGCCTATGACAAAGGCTTTCGCCGACTTCAAGGCTTATCTGATGGAGCAATAGGCTCTATAACATACTCATAGGCAACCACCGTAACCATCTTCCGTTTCGGAATATGTTTACGGTGGTTGTCGTTTAGAATCACTCCTTCTTACTCCGAAAGTGTGTTCGCCACATTGTTGCTTAACCATTACAATCGCGTAACAGGTATTTAAAGACAATGAAACAGGTGTGAAAAACCACGGCAATACCTTTGCAGGAAAATCAAAACAACGAAATTCAAACCATGAAAATGAGAAAGATATACGCTCTTGCCGTTATGGCATTGTTGATGGTGTGCGGCAGTGTTTGCGCACAGACAGCCCGTCCACGACTTGTAGTAGGCGTTGTGGTAGACCAGATGCGGTGGGACTATCTGTACCGCTATGAGAGTCGCTACTGCGACGGTGGTTTCAAAAGACTGCTTAGAGAGGGCTTTTCTTGTGAAAACACGCGCCTGCCGTATGTGCCGTCGGTCACAGCCATCGGTCACACCTGCATATATACAGGTAGCGTACCGTCGATACACGGCATTGCAGGAAACAATTTCGTGAAGGACGGAAAGAAAGTGTACTGTACGGACGACAGTACCGTGAAACCAGTTGGCACTACAAGCAAGGCAGGACAGATGTCGCCGCGCAATCTGTGGGTCACTACCATTGGCGACGAAATGAAGATTGCCACCAACGGCAAGTCCAAAGTGGTTGGCGTGGCACTTAAAGACCGTGCATCCATATTGCCCGCCGGACACAATCCCGACGGCGCGTTTTGGTTTGACGATGAGACGGGAAATTTCATAACGAGCACATACTACATGAACAAGTTGCCCAAATGGGTTGACGACTTCAACAAGCGGAAACTGCCGGCCAAGTATTTGTCGGAGAAGTGGAACACGCTTTATCCAAAAGACACGTACACGCAGAGCACCGACGACGACAACGCTTACGAGAAAGGCATCAAGAAGGGAGAGAAAGCCACACTGCCGCTCGACCTGCCTGTACTGTACAAGAAGTACGGCTATGGCATTATCAAGAACACTCCGTATGGCAACACGCTTACTTTCGACATGGCTAAGGCTGCTATCGAAGGTGAAGGCTTGGGCAGTGGCGATGTGACGGACTTGTTGGCGGTAAGTTGTTCCAGTACCGACTATATCGGTCATCAGGTGGGAACGCACGCAGTGGAGACTGAAGACACGTATTTGCGACTTGACCAGACTATTGCCGACTTTCTTGACTATCTCGACAACAAGATAGGTAAGGGTAACTATCTGCTTTTCCTGAGTGCCGACCACGGGGCTATGAACAACGCTCTTTACCTGAAAGACAACAGGATGCCAGCCGGAAGTTGGAATGGCGACACGGCAAAGCAGTATCTCAACGAGGCTCTGGACGCACAATATCCTGAAGCTGCAGATGCAGTTAGCATGGTGATGAACTACCAAGTGTTCTTCAACCGCGACAAGATAAAGGCCAATGGCTTGGACTTCAACCGCATTAAGAGCATCGTTGTCGGTCGCTTAAAGGAAGACTCGGATGTGCTATATGCCTGCGATATGGACAACGCGGCCAACGAAAGCATGCCCGAAGAGGTGAAATCACGCATCATCAATGGTTACAACCGTGAGCGCAGCGGTGATGTAGCCGTAGTGCTGAAGCCCAACTACTATGCCCATGAACTGCAAGGCACCGACCACGGAATGTGGAATCCGTATGACACTCATATCCCCTTGGTATTCATGGGGTGGAAGATAGCCCATGGTTCAACCACTCGCCCAACCTTTATGACCGATATCGCCCCGACCGTAGCAGCACTGCTCCACGTTCAGGCACCCAACGGGTGCATCGGACAACCGATATTTGGAGAATAAGTGACGGTTCTTTTTTGCCGTCACCAAATTAGAGCGAAAGTTGAAATAAGAGCAGAGGCAACATCTGTTTGTCGCGTGGTAGCCTGCCGTTTTTTTTGTAGGAGTTGCTTTGGGAAATATGGCGTCTTAAGATACACTTCATTTTAATGTAAAATGTTTGACCTTGTAAGGCATTGCTAATCAGCGGGGTCAAAAAGACATTGATTTTGGCCAAAGATTGATGCAATTTTTGTCGAAAATGTATGCAATCTTTGGCAAAAATATATGCAATCTTTTGCCAAAATATCTGCGTTTATCTTGGACGGGTAGGAAGTAAGATTACAAAAATCGGAAAATCAGGAAAGAGGAATGAAGTGGAGATTGTATGTATGGTGGTTGATTTATAGAACTACTCCATGAAAGGGGTGTAGCGAGAAAGAGCGATATCTATCGCTGGCTTTTCTTCTTCCTGCGGCCGAACAGATGTCCGTAGCGGTTCATCAGTTTGCGCACAAGCATGAAGGTGTCGAATGCAGTGATGCAGTTGCCTATGATGTTGGCTGCGAGTTCGCCCCGGTTGCTGGCCGGTTTCGGTGTCACCAAGTTGCTCCACAGGTCGCCGATTTGCTCGTTTTTCTTGTGTATCTCCTCCTTCAGTTCATCCTTTCTCAGTCGGATGTCCTCCAGAGTGTTGTAGTTTTGTGTACCGTTGGCCATGGTTGAAGTGGTAATAAAGGTGTGGTTGGCTTCCGCCTATCCAAGGAGAATGTTGGCCATGAAGCGCGTCAGCGGACGCTCTATCCACGGCTTGCGGAATATGACGATGACGATGAATACTGCGAGAAAGAAGATTGCCACGATGGCAAATGCCCACGCGGTGCCCACTGCGGGAGCCATGGCGTAGACAACTGCAAACGACAGATAGAAAAGTATGGCCACTGCGAGCACAAACAGCACTATGGCCAGTGCCAGAGCGGTGGCTAAACGCACAAATTTGTCGATTACATCGAACTTCAGATACTCTTTCTGAAGTCCGATGTAGTCTTTCAGCGCCTCTATCAGTTGCGCCAAAGTCTCCAAGTTCCTGTCGCTTGACAGCATAAGCAAGTGTGTTTTGGGTTTAGTAATGTTCACATTACTTACTCTGCGGGAGCTGCGTCCTGGATGTTGTCTACAAGATCGTTCACTTCGCGGCGCGACAACTTGATGTTGTGCTTGTTCAAGAAGTCATCCACTGCGTCGGTAATCTTCTCACGGATGTCAGTACCCTTCTCCGGAGCCAGCAGAAGGCCCAGAGCTGCGCCGGCGATAGCACCGCCGAAGAACGCTCCAATATAACCTAAACTTTTCATAGTAGTGTGGTTTGTTAGTGATACAATGTTGTTTTTACCTTACAAATATACGGTTTGTTTTTGTAAGAAAGCACGGTTTTCTGTCGTTTTTTTGCCAATTATGTCATGTTGTTGGCATTTAACAAACTTTATGCGGACATTTCCCGTGCTTTCAATTGTTATTTTGTAATTTCGCAAACGAATGTTTTTATTTGACTAATCCGCAAGTATCAATTAACTAAAAAGGTATCAGAAGATGAAAAAATACATGGTTGTGTGCGCAGGTTTGTGCGCTGTGATGGCCTTGACGGGATGCAAGTCGAGCGAAAGTGCCTACAAGAAAGCCTACGAAAAGGCCAAGGCACAGGAAGCAGCGCAGCAGACAGCTCCTCAGGAAACGGAAGAAGCCAACACCGTGACTCCGGTGGTGGAGAAGCCGGTGGATGAAGTTAGGGTGGTGGACAACGCCGACAACGTTCAGGTGAGACAGGAGAGTGTGTCGTTGGTTGACGGCGCAGGACTCAAGAACTTCAGCGTTGTGGTGGGTTCATACTCGCTCAAGGCAAACGCCGACGGCATGCAGCAGAAGCTGAAGAATCAGGGCTATGCAGCACAGGTGGTGAAGAACACCGACAGAAACATGTACCGTGTGGTTGCAACCACTTTCGACTCCAAGGCCGATGCAGTTGCTAGCCGCAACGAGTTCCGCTCCACATATCCCGACGCTTGGCTGCTCTATAATGGCAAATAAGCGCAAAGACACTAACGCCTCACGCATCTGACAACGGAAAGTGGCGAGGATATTGGCAATAGACTACGGCAAGAAGCGCTGTGGAATAGCGGTCACCGACCCCTTGCAGATTATTCCCCGGGGGCTGGCGACCGTTCCCACGTCTGGACTTGAAGCGTTTCTGCGCGACTATATGAAGCGCGAACAGGTGGAACGCATCGTGATAGGCGAACCGAAACAGCCGGACGGTACTCCGAGCGAGAACCTTGCCCGCGTCAACCAGTTCGTTTCACGGTGGCGCAAGGTTGTACCCGATGTGCCGATTGTCTACTACGACGAGCGGTTCACGTCGGTTCTTGCCCATCAGGCAATGCTTGACGGAGGCATGAAGAAGATGGCGCGGCGCAACAAGGACATCGTTGACGAGATAAGTGCCACGATAATCCTGCGCGACTATATGTCCTCGCGCCATTAGAAGGCTTGTCCCGCACTCGGAGCGCGGCATTGTTTCCTGTCGTTCATAGGATTGTGGGCGACTCGAAGTCAGATGTATTCAGAAAACAATAATCATAATGATACTACCTATATATATATACGGGCAGCCTGTGCTGCGCAAAATAGCAGAAGATATACCCGAAGACTATCCCGAACTGGACGTTCTCATTCAAGATATGTTCGCCACACTGACTGAGTCAGACGGTGTCGGACTGGCCGCTCCGCAGATTGGCAAGGCCATACGCGTGGTGGTGATTGACCTCGACGTGTTGTCAGACGACTTTCCGGAGTATAAGGACTTCCGCAAGGCGTACATAAATCCCCACATCATCGAATACGACGACACAAAATGCGAGAGCATGGAGGAGGGTTGCTTGAGTCTGCCCGGCATACACGAGAGTGTAAACCGCCCGACTCGCATCCGGGTGGAATATCTTGACGCAGAACTGAAACCGCACGACGAGTGGGTGGAAGGCTATCTGGCTCGCGTGATGCAGCACGAGTTTGACCATCTCGACGGCAAAATGTTCATTGATCGCATCTCCGCATTGCGCAAGCAGTTGATTCATAGCAAGCTGCGCGCCCTGCTTCAGGGACGGTTCCGCTGCGGCTACAAAACCAAGGTGGCCGTTAGGCGATAGGCAACCGTAGAAAGGACAGACAGTGCAATGGGCGGTCTTCTGAGGTATCTTGTTCTTTTGCTGGCTTCAGCTTTGCCGTTTGCCGCACGCGGACAGTTCAACACCGACAGGTTGTTGACCATCGGGCGCAGTGCACTGTACTATGAGGACTACGTTCTCTCGATACAATACTTCAACCAGGCCATCAATGCCAAGCCATATCTCTATGAGCCGTGGTTCTATCGTGGCGTGGCAAAATACTATCTTGAGGACTTCGCCGGTGCCGAAGCCGACTGCACAGAAGCATTGAAGCGCAATCCGTATGTGGTCAACGTGTACGAACTGCGCAGTCTGACACGCATCATGCGGAAAGAATATGCCGGGGCGATAGCCGACTACGACCAGGCTCTGAAGTACGACCCGGAGAACCGCAACTTCTGGTCCAATCGCGCAATGTGCCGGATAGAGCTGAAAGAATATGACAAGGCTCTCGCCGACATAGATACCATGCTTGTACATTGGCGCGACAACGCCAGTTGTCATGTCATGCGCGCTGACGTGTATCTCCAGCAGGGCGATACGGTAAAGGCGGAGGCCGACCTGCACAAGAGTACCGAGCTTGACCCCTATTCCACACAGGCCTGGGCGGCCTTGTCTATCATCAGTCTTTCGCAAGGCAAGTGGAAGGATGCCGAGGGCTACCTCGACAAAGCCATACACCTGCAACCCAAACAGGCTGGCTATTACGTCAACCGCGCGATGGCAAGAATCAATCAGAACAAGCTGAGAGGGGCAATGGAAGACTATGACACCGCCATTGACCACGACCCGAACAACTTTCTCGGCCACTACAACCGCGGATTGCTGCGCGCCCAAGTGGGCGATGACAACCGCGCCATTTCCGATTTCGACTTCGTGTTGAAGCTTGAGCCAGACAACCTTATGGCTCTTTTCAACCGTGCCTTGTTGCTTGACAAGACGGGAAATGTGCGCGGAGCCATACGCGACTATTCTAAGGTGATAGCCGAATTTCCCAATTTCTGGTTTGGATTGCAGCACAGGGCTGCTTGCTACCGTCGGCTCGGCATGACCAAACAGGCCGAAGCCGATGAGTTCCGCGTGTACAAAGCGCGGCTATACAAGAGTCTTTATGGCACTCAACCGAGGTTGAACCGTCAGCAAAGGCGCAAACGGAGCGACCTGGATTTGTCGAAATACAACCAGCTCGTGGTGGCCGACGAACAGGAGACGGAGCGCAAATATGAGAGTGAATACAGGGGTAGGGTGCAGGATCGCAAGGCCGACATGGACTTTCTGCCCATGTTTGAACTGTCATACGAATCTCGTTCCAGTGAGGTTAGAAGTTTTGTTGCCTACGACCGTCTCGTTGAAGCCTACAACCAAAGCACTTCTGGCGTTCACCGCCGCCTCTATGTCAACTGCGGACAGGCCACACTCAGTGAACCGCAGTCCAAGCGATACTTCGTCCTCATCGACTCTCTGTCGTCGGCAATGGATGCTGTAGGCAAGAAGGAGATGCTGACAGGGTTGCAGTTCGGCCGTGCCGTGGCCTATTCGGTTATCCAGAATTTTGAGAGTGCCCGCGAAGACTTGTCGGCCTGTCTGCTTGTCGACAGTACATCGGCTTTGGCCTATTGGCAAAGGGCTGTGTGCCAGTCGAAGATGAATGCCTTCAATGCCTCGCTCGGCACAGATGTAGCCATGCAGACGGCTAACGTGCTGTCTGATTTGTGCCGCGCCATAAAGTTGTCCAAACAGAGTGCTTTCCTCTATTATAACCGTGGCAATGTATATGCCGCACGCAAGGATTATGCCCATGCTATAGAAGACTATACGGCAGCGTTGAAACTGGACGGAACTCTTGCAGAAGCATACTACAACCGTGGTCTTGCGCACATTCTCGCCAAGGACATCAAGGCGGGAACCGCCGATTTGAGCAAGGCCGGAGAACTGGGCATATACACGGCATACAGCGTCATAAAGCATTACGCGAAGGAGTCGCAGTAAAACGGTCTGGCTTTCGTTTTCAGCAGTCACAGTTGTAAGGCGCAACGGCAACGCCTTTTTTCAGAAAGATTTAGAGCTACATTGCTACTTATTAGGAATATAATGGTTAATTTTGCGGCTACAAAAGGAAATTAATATATTTGGTTATGATAAAGATTACCTTTCCCGACGGCTCTGTGCGCGAATATGAACAGGGCGTGACCGGGTTACAAATCGCTGAAAGCATATCTCCTGCTTTGGCGCGCGACGTTCTTGCCTGCGGAGTGAATGGAGAAACTGTGGAACTGAACCGCCCAATCAACGAAGATGCCCAGGTGCAGCTCTACAAATGGGACGATGAAGAGGGTAAGCACACATTCTGGCATACGTCAGCTCACCTTCTGGCCGAAGCTCTCCAGGCTCTTTATCCCGGAGTACAGTTCGGCTTCGGCCCCGCAATCGAAAACGGATTTTTCTACGACGTGCTGCTTCCCGGCGGCGAGTCGATAAAGGAAGGTGACTTCCCCACCATCGAGGCTAAGATGAAGGAGCTTGCAGGCAAGAAAGAGCCTGTGGTTCGCAAGGAAGTGGCCAAGGCCGACGCTCTGAAAGAGTTTGAGGCAAACGGTCAGACCTACAAGTGCGAACATATAGCCCAAGACCTTGAGGACGGCAGCATAACCACTTACACTCAAGGAGCGTTCACAGACCTCTGCAAAGGCCCGCACTTGCTTGACACAGGTGCCATAAAGGCTGTCAAGCTGACAAGCATTGCCGGAGCTTTCTGGCGTGGCGACGCCACCCGCGAGCAGATGCAGCGTCTGTATGGCGTGTCGTTCCCGAAGAAGAAGATGCTCGACGAATATCTCGTCATGCTCGAAGAGGCCAAGAAGCGCGACCACCGCAAGATTGGTAAGGAGATGGAACTGTTCATGTTCTCCGAGCGTGTGGGCAAGGGACTCCCCATCTGGCTTCCCAAAGGCACCGAGCTGCGTCTGCGCATGCAGGACATGCTCCGCAAAATCCAGAAGCGTTACGGCTACAAAGAGGTGATGACACCGCACATAGGTAGCAAGAACCTCTACGTCACATCGGGTCACTATGCCCACTATGGCAAGGATTCGTTCCAGCCAATCCACACTCCTGAGGAAGGCGAGGAGTATATGCTCAAACCAATGAACTGCCCTCACCACTGCGAAGTGTTCGCCTGGAAACCGCGTTCATACAAAGACCTGCCTCTGCGTATAGCTGAATTTGGTACAGTTTATCGCTATGAGCAGAGCGGAGAGTTGCACGGACTTACACGTGTGCGCTCGTTCACCCAGGACGATGCCCACATCTTCTGTCGTCCGGATCAGGTTAAGGGTGAGTTCCTGCGCGTGATGGACATCATCCACACAGTGTTCTCCGTGTTCCACTTCGACAACTTCGAGGCGCAGATATCGCTCCGCGACCCGAAAGACCACGAGAAATACATCGGATCGGACGAAGTGTGGGAGAAGGGTGAAAACGCTATCATCGAGGCTTGCAAGGAAAAAGGCTTGAAAGCAAAGATTGAATATGGTGAGGCAGCCTTCTACGGCCCTAAACTTGACTTCATGGTAAAGGATGCCATCGGTCGCCGTTGGCAGTTGGGCACCATCCAGGTAGACTACAACCTGCCTGAGCGTTTCAAACTGGAATATACCGATGAGGACAACACCAAGAAGACACCTGTGATGATACACCGCGCACCGTTCGGTTCGCTCGAACGCTTCTGTGCAGTGCTCATTGAGCATACTGCAGGCCACTTCCCATTGTGGCTCACGCCCGACCAGGTGGCCATACTCCCCATATCTGAGAAGTATAACGACTACGCAAAGAGTGTTGCCAAGCAGCTTGATGCCGCAGGAGTGCGTCCCACAATAGACCTTCGCAACGAGAAGATAGGCCGCAAGGTGCGCGACAACGAGCTGAAGCGCATCCCCTACATGCTCATTGTGGGCGAACAGGAGCAGAACGACGGCACGGTAAGCGTGCGCAAGCAGGGTTCTGATGAGCGTGGCGTGATGAGTGTTGCTGACTTTGCCGCCAAGATAAACGGTGAAGTGGCTGAGATGCTCAAGGCCATGGATGCCTAAAGGTCTACATACCGCAACTGCGGGGTTGTGCAAACTATGGCATGGTTGATGTAAACCATAGCATGGTTGATGTAAACCGTAGTTCGGGCTTGTATAAACAATAAGCGCAAAGGCGCGGAAACGTACAGATGTACACGGTGAGTGTGTGGTTATATCTGCCGTTTCCGCGCCTTGCCGTTTCGTAAAAAGGTCTGTTTGTACACTACCTTTTGACTGCGAAATTGGGCTTGAATCTTCCAAAAACAGATTTTATTCAAGGTGAACGAAAAAGGTTTTCGTGGATTATCACTATCTTTGCAAAAGACAGGTTGCTTATGGAAACAAAGAACTGCGGTTTCCGTAAATACTTGTTGACAAACTTACTAATCCAAAGGAGGAGTCTATGCAGAAGTATGCCGACCATATAGTACAGATAGAGATAGAATCTCTTTGGAGCAACTCCAAGCATATCAAGTGGAATCTCGACCCCAAGGTGAATATACTCAGCGGTATCAATGGAGTGGGGAAGAGCACTATATTGAATAAGGTGGTGAGAGGACTGTCGCAAGGCGGCGAGTTTCCGAGCCACATGCTCAAGGGCGTACACATAAAGGTGAGTCCGGAGGACGCAAGGTGGATACGCTACGACATAATCCGAAGCTTTGACCGCCCGCTCATGGGAAGTGACAGCGTAAACCGCATCGTTGACGCACCCGTAGCCACCGAACTGGACTGGCAACTGTATCAGTTGCAGCGCAAATACCTTGACTACCAGGTGAACATCGGCAACCGCATCATCGAAGTGTTGCAGACGGGTGATGCTGACGGCACTGTTAAGGCACAGGAGATATCAGCTCCGAAGAAGAAGTTCCAGGACTTGCTGGACAAACTGTTTGCGGAAACCGGCAAGCAACTTGTCCGCACAAGCAACGAAATACTTTTTTCGCAGATGGGTGAGAGGCTTACCCCCTACCAACTATCGAGCGGCGAGAAGCAGATGCTCGCCATACTGCTCACCGTGCTCATTGAAGACCGTCAGCACTATGTGCTTTTCATGGACGAGCCGGAGGTCAGTCTTCATGTCGATTGGCAACAGAAGCTCATAGAAATGATTCTTGAACTCAATCCGAACGTGCAGATTGTGCTTACAACCCATTCTCCTGCCGTCATAATGAACGGTTGGATGGACAAGGTGACCGAGGTGAGCGACATAACCATGTAGCTCTTTCTTACCGCACGTCCAACTCTTTCTGTCCGCAACCTCAACACACTTCTCTTGCAGGTTCAACTCTTTTCTGCTTCAAGTTCAACCCCATTAATCAGTATTCGTCATGGGCAAGAGGCTTAATGACAATCTTAACTCGAAGTATTTCGAGGCGGCCAACCGGCTCAACTCCAAGAGCAGGCGGCGCAGGATTGTGGCTTACGTGGAGAGTTATGACGACATATTCTTCTGGCGCACCGTGTTGGGACGCTTTGAAGACAGCACTCGCTACTTTGAGGTGATGCTTCCGTCGCACGACACGCTCATGCGCGGCAAGAAGTCGGTGCTTATGAACTTCATAGGCGGCAAGACAGGTCCGGATATGATTGCCTGCGTAGACGCAGACTATGACTTCCTGATGCAAGGAGCCACAGAAACGTCACGGCGCATATTGAACAGTCCATACGTGTTCCACACCTACGCCTATTCAATAGAGAATCTGCAGTGCTATGCCCCAAGTCTTCACGACGTTTGCGTGATGGTAACACTCAACGACCATGCCATTTTCGACTTTGAGGAGTTCTTGCGGCGATTCTCTGTTGCTTGCTATCCGCTGCTTGTGTGGTCGGTTTTGATGTATCGCACTGGTCGCCATTCGGAGTTCTCCCTTTCCAATATGTGTCAGATAGCCGAGTTGGGCAAGTTGAACCTGAACCGCGCCTTTGACAGTATAGAACATTTGAGGCATAAGGTGCAGCGTAAGGTGAGCCAGTTGCAGCACCGCTATCCTGAAGCCAAGACTCCGTATCTGCAACTGCGCAAGGAGCTGGCGGCTCTTGGCGTACTTCCCGAAAATGCCTACCTCTTCATGCAGGGACACCATGTCTTTGATGCCATTGTAGTGCCCATGCTTACCAGCGTATGCGCCCGTTTGCGGCAGGAACGTGAACTTGAGATATGCCGCACCTCTGCCCATGACACCCAGCGGCGCAACGAGATGTCATGCTATGAGCACAGTTTGATGGACATACGTGCCATGCTGAAGAAGAACATGGGCTACAAAGACTGTCCTCTGTTTGCGCGAGTACAGCAAGACGTTGAGGCGTATCTGTCAAACGGCAGGCAGGAAACGGAAGCCAATACTGACGATTAGTCTGTCTATACGTAAGTTTCGAGGAAAGTCACGTTGCCTTCCACCGTGACATTGTTGTCCCATGCTGGCAGCAACACAGTATTGCCGGCAGCGAAAGGCGTGGTGTTGCCGTCCTCGTCAGTGATTGTTCCGTTGCCTTTTGTGCATATCAGTATGACGAAGCTGTCCAGTTCGGAATAGTCAAGCGTCATTGGTTCGGTCAGTTCATACAGAGCCGTTGTGAAGTGATTGCAACTCACGAGCTGCACACCACAGTCTTTTGCCTTATCATAATCGGTGCGGTAGTTGTCTTTCACGCTGTAGTCTATCGCCTCGGCAGCCTCTTTGACGTGCAACTGGCGGTAGTTGCCGTTCTTGTCCTTGCGCTTGAAGTCGTAGATGCGGTAGGTCACGTCGCTTGTTTCCTGTATTTCCGCGAGGAAACATCCTGCACCGATGCTGTGTATGCGCCCGGCAGGGATGAAGAAGCAGTCGCCCTCCTTCACAGGATGCTCGTTCAATACATCGCAGAAGGTGCCGTCGTCCACCATGCGCTTATAGTCTTCGGGCGTAATCGGCTTCTTCAGACCGCACGTCAGCTTGGCTGTCGGTGCGGAGTTCATGATATACCACATCTCAGTCTTGCCTCTCTCCAGACCGTTCTTGCGTGCCAGTTCGTCAGACGGGTGAACCTGTATGGACAAGTCCTTTGATGCGTCAATGAACTTGATGAGCAGCGGGAAGTAGTCGCCAAACCTGTCGTAGTTGTCCTGGCCAACGAGGTCGCCTTTCAGCTCCTTCACAAGTTCGGTAAGGCTCTTTCCGTCATATATTCCACCATTGTTCACCACAGTCTCACTGCCTTTCACGCCGGAAATATCCCAGCTTTCGCCCACTTGTTCGGGTGGGTCGCTTATATTTTTGAGTTCAGCTATTCTATTGCCTCCCCAAATTGTCTGTTTCAGTATTGGCTTGAAGCGCAACAATTTGTCCCTGTTCATAGTAGTATCCTTTTCCTTTTTATGTTGTAAGTATTAAATGTCGAATGTAAAAGTCTCAGCTGTCTTTCCAGAAGCTGCGAGTGAACAGCACCAGAACCGACATGATTTCCAGTCGTCCCACGAGCATCAGAAACGAGCAAACCCACTTGATGCCGTCGGGAAGCATGCTCCACGACATCACGGGACCTATCTCCAAGCCGAGTGTCGGCCCCACATTGCTCATGCAACTGACCGCTATGGTCACGGCGTTGGTGTTGTCTATGCCCGCGGCAATCATTATCGTTGCCGCTATGAGGCATATCATGATATAGAATGTGAAAAACGTGAGCAGCGTAGGCACGTGCGACTGCGGCACGTTCTGTCCGTTCATCTTTATCGGAAGCACCGCGTTGGGGTGGAGTATGCGGCGAAACTCGTTGCGCATCACCTTGAGAGTCATCACTCCGCGCACGCACTTGAAACCGCCGCTTGTCGACCCTGCGCAGGCTCCGAGGAACATGCAGGCGCAGAGAATGACCCATGTGATGTGCGGCCAAGTCCCAGCATTGTCGTTGAACAGTCCGGTTGTGGTGATGAACGACACCACCTGGAAGAGCGCACAGCGCAGAGCGTGCTCGAAGTCGTAGCCGCAGCGACTCATAAGCAGCCACACTATCCATATAGAGGCCACCGCTACCACTGCTACATACAGCCTGAACTCAGAGTTGCGAGCCAGTTTGCGCACGTCGCCCTTGAATATGGCCATATATAATAAGGTGAAATTCATTCCGGCGATGAACTGAAACATTATGGCGACATACTCAATGGCTGGCGAGTGGAAAAACTCCGCACTGTCGTTGTGGGTGGAAAAACCTCCTGTGGCAGTGGTAGACATCGAGTAGTTGGCACTGTCAAACCAGTCCATACCGGCCATCTTGAACGCTATGGCGCAGGCTATGGTCAGCGCGATGTATACAGTCCATATCCATTTCGCGCTCATGCTCAGCCTCGGGTGCATCTTCGTCTTCATCGGCCCCGTGGCTTCAGCCGCGAAAACCCTCAGACTGCCACCGACAACCGACGGCAACACGGCAATGGTGAAGAATACTATGCCCAAACCGCCAATCCACTGGGTGAGCGAACGCCAGAACAAGATGGCGTGAGGCAGGGCTTCCACGTTGTCCAGGATGGTGGCTCCGGTTGTGGTGAAGCCCGACATCGTCTCAAAATACGCGTCGGCCACGTTGGTTATGTAGCCGCCTATGAAGAACGGAAGCATGCCGAAAAAGCTGAAGACAATCCACGTGAGCGTCACCACAAGGTAAGCTCCCCGTCGGTTCATGTCGTTTCCGGCGTTGCGTCCGAAGTATTTGCACACCAGTCCTGTGCATGCCGTGGCAGCCACCGACACGAGCAAGGCCGTCTTGTCGTCCTCGCCGTAGCAGAAAGCCATGACCAGGCATATAGCCATGAGTCCGCTTTCGAGCAGCAGCAGTTGGCCTATGATTTTCGAAATGATGCGGAAATCTACCATAGCGAACGTTGCTTGAAGAACTTCTCCACTCTTTTGATGTCGTTTTCGTGGCAGAACACCATCACGGAGTCGCCCGGCAGTATCTGCGAGTTACCGTTCACGAGCATGCCCTCGCCGTTGCGCACCAGTCCGCCGATGGTCATTCCCAACGGCAGACCGAGTTCCTTCACCGGTTTGCGCGTCACGGCAGAACCCTCTGCAGCGGTAAACTCCGCCACATCCGAGTCTACCGTCATCAGCGACCTCATGTTCGACACGTCGGCGTCCAGCAGCATCTGGTAGATGTGGCTTGCCGCAATCGTCTTCTTGTTGATTATCGTGCCGATGTCCAGTTCTTCCGCCATGCCAACATAGTCGAGGTTTTCCACCATGGCTATCGTCTTTCTCACGCCGAGCCGCTTTGCCGTCATGCAGGCCAGGATATTTGTTTCCGCATTGCCCGTCAGAGCCACGAAAGCCTGCGTGTTTTTTATTCCTTCCTCGATGAGCAGGTCTATGTTGCGCCCGTCACCGTGTATCACCATCGTGTCTGTCTCGTTCAGCAGCGTGTTCAGCTTTTCGCACCGGCGCTCGTCGGTCTCCACAATCTTCACGTTCATGTAGTCAGGTGTGGTCAGAGCCGCCCTGACGGCAGTCTTTCCTCCTCCCATGATGATGACATTCTTCACGTCGGCGTAGTGCTCCTTGCCGCAGATGGTGCGTATGTAGGGGATATACTCCTTGGTGGTCATGAAGTAGGCGAAGTCCAGGTTGTGCAACTCGTCGTTTCCGCCCGGTATGATGGTCTCTCCGCCGCGCTTTATGGCCACGATGTGATATGGGTCGTCGGCTCCGCAAAGGTCGCGCAGCGGTTTGTTGAGTATCTGGCAGGTTTCGCGGAGCTTCACTCCGAGCATCACCAGCGCTCCACCGTGCACATCCCACCGCTGGCGCACCCAACTCATGCGCAAACCGTTGTTGATGTCGGTGGCTGCGAGCACTTCAGGGTATATCAGCGAGTCGATTCCGAGATTTTTGAAGAACGGTTTCAGTTGCGGAGCGAGATATTCGTAGTTGTCAATCCGCGCCACGGTCTTGCGAGTGCCCAGTGCGTGAGCCAGTATGCAGGCGTTGAGGTTGCGGCTCTCGTCGGGAGTGACCCCCACGAGCAGGTCGGCATCCTCGGCGCCTGCCTCCTTAAGCGTTTTTATGCTTGTGGGCGAACCTTGCAGAGTGAGTATGTCGTAGTCGGCAAGTTCCTCCAGACGCTCCTCATTGTCGTCTATCAGCACGCAGTCCTGCTTTTCCTTCGACAGGAGTTTGGCCAAATGGGTGCCCACGGCTCCCGCTCCTCCTATTATAATCTTCATGCCAAATGCTGCTTGATGCCTTCTTTGTCTATACCCGTCAGGTGCTTCAGCTGGTCAACCGTGCCGTGACCCACGAAAGAGTCGGGCAGACCGAGCCTGACAATCTGCGGTCTGTAGCCGTGGTCAGCCATCCATTCCATTACCGCCGTGCCCATGCCTCCGGTGCGCACTCCGTCCTCCACGGTCACTATGCGGCTGAACTTCCGTCCCACTTCGTCGAGTAGGCTCTCGTCCAGAGGCTTTACGAATCTCATGTCATAGTGGGCTATGGTCAGTTCCGGATGCTCCTTCTCCACTTCGGCTATGGCTTGGGCGGCCGTAGTGCCTATCGGGCCTATGGTCAGCACGGCAATGTCCTTGCCGTCTTTGAGCCTGCGGCCGGTGCCGACGGCGATTTCTTCCAGCGGACAACGCCAGTCCACACACGAGCCGCGGCCTCGCGGATAGCGTATGACGAACGGCCCTTTGTCGGGCAACTGCGCCGTGAACATGAGCCGCCGCAGTTCCCTCTCGTCCATGGGCGACGCTATGGTGAGTCCCGGTATGGGACGCAGAGCCGCCATGTCGAACGCTCCGTGGTGGGTGGCACCGTCTTCGCCCACGAGTCCAGCCCGGTCGAGACACAAGACCACGGGCAGGCGCAGTATGGCCACGTCGTGTATGATGTTGTCGTAGGCTCGTTGGGCAAACGAACTGTATATGTTGCAGAACGGCATGAGACCTTCCTTGGCCATTCCCGCAGAGAATGTCACGGCGTGCCCTTCGGCAATGCCGACGTCAAACACCCGCTTGGGCATAGCCTTCATCATTATGTTCATTGAGCAGCCCGTGGGCATGGCCGGAGTGACTCCGACAATCTTCGGGTTGGCCCGTGCCAGTTCGAGCAGCGTCTCGCCGAACACGTCCTGAAAGCGCGGCGGTTCGCCGGTGCTGTCTGGCACAATGCGCTCGCCGGTGTCCACGCAGAACTTTCCCGGAGCGTGCCATACGGTGGCCGCCTTCTCCGCCGGAGCATAGCCTTTGCCCTTCACCGTGTGCAGATGCAGCAGCTTCGGGCCTTTCATGTCTTTGAGTTGTTCGAGTATTCGGGTCAGTTCCGTCACGTTGTGGCCGTCGAAAGGCCCGAAATAGCGGATGTCCAGACCCTCAAAGATGTTCTGCTGGTGGCTGAAAGCCGACTTTATGGCGTTGTTGAACCGTATGAGTCCCTTGCGGCGATCGTCCTCCAGGTAGCCCTTGGAGCGCAACCACTGCGACGCCTTGAAGCGAATCTTGTTGTAAGTCTTGTTGGTGTTCAGCCCAATGAGAAACTGTTTCATGCCGCCGACGCTCCGGTCGATACTCATGTTGTTGTCGTTGAGTATGATGAGAATGTCGTTAGGCGTAGACGAAACGTTGTTCAGACCCTCAAAGGCCAGTCCGCCGCTCATCGCACCGTCGCCAATCACGGCTACGATGTGGCGCGGTTCGTGCGGTTCGGCCGGAGCTTGTCTGTTGGCCGACTGCGCCTTTGTCTCATCCTCCCGCTCCTTTTCGGCCACGGCCATGCCGAGTGCCGCCGAGATGGAGTTGCTTGCGTGGCCGCAAACAAACGTGTCGTAGGGGCTTTCCTGTGGTGATGGAAACGGCATCAGACCGTTCAGCTTCCTGTTTGTGCAGAACCGTTCCCTTCGTCCGGTCAGTATCTTGTGGCCATAAGCCTGATGACCCACGTCCCAGACTATGCGGTCGTAGGGCGTGTTGTAGACATAGTGCAGCGCAACGGTCAGTTCCACCACGCCAAGGCTTGAAGCCAGGTGTCCCGGATTGACCGAAAGCTCCTTCACGATGTCCTCCCTAAGTTCGCGGCACAGCTCCGGAAGTTGTTCCACTGCCAGTTTCCGCAGGTCGTAGGGAGTTTCTATATGGTTTAATATGTCTGTCTCTTCGCTTTTCACGAGTGTGTAAATGATAAATGTGGTTTGCAGAGATAATGCAAACGGGGGCAATGAAAACTTGTTTTCAGATTGCCGAGTGCAGCTTATCTTATGCAAAGATAATGCAAACGAGGGCAATGAAAACTTGTTTTCAGATTGCCGAGTGCAGCTTATCTTATGCAAAGATAGCCAAAAAAGATTGAAGACATATATGAAAGATGTAGAATAATCATTGATTAGTCTATGCTCATAGCACTTCCGGCTCATAAGAATCGCAGTCTGTTGAAGTGCAGTATCACTTCGTAGTCATGCCGTTATTACGGTTCTTCCGTTAAAAGTGTAGGCAAAGTATTTGCAATAGGAACGAAACGCAGGAGGGGAGACGATGTCTCGCCGTACTGTTCGTGCAAAGACGAAAATCCTCTAAAGCAAACTTAGTAGGTGCTGTGTCCTCACCCGACGACGAGCACAGAGAACCTTAAGCCCAATGTCTATGTCGTTTGTACGGGACGCAGCGCCTACAAAGGTTGTCTTGTTCCCCTTTTATAACGAATGGTACGGCAACGCTTCTTGTCTCCCTTGCACTTCGTTATACTGTTATGTACGCATGTACGTCATTAAAGGAAGAGTCAAAACATTGCGTTTGAACGGTGTAAGAGAAAGGTTATGTGTGAAAGCTGCCGAAAAACTGTAAGTAAACGAGGCGATTTTGCTCGCAGTATATTCACCGCAGAGTCTTGTGGCGAGCAACTGCAAGCAAAACCAAGTGTTTTGCTTTCGGATTGTAAACGCCCCATTTACGTATCGTAAGTGTGGCATTTACGGTGCGTAAATGGCATAGTTACGAGTGTTAAGTGGCATGGTTAGGATGGGCAAGTGGTATGGTCGCTGTAGGGAGTGTGGTCTCCTTGTTGTACCAATCGTGCAAATATCAAGAGGAACGTCCTGCAAAAAACGGTCAACATTTTGCGGTTTTCGGCAAGAAACACATATTTGCAGGAAAAAATGAAGGATATGGTAGCACAAAATGCGGTTTTTAAGATATGGCAAATTGAGACTGAAAGTATAATTGCCCATTGCTGTTTCCGCTATGCCAAGAACTTTTTTTGCCAGCGGTAAAAGAAAGTTTATCAAAAATGTTGGTGGTTTGTGGAACTGATTGTATCTTTACACCGTCAAATATACGCCACGCTTCCCCAAGAACAGCGAACCAGGGCAGGGAGTTTTATATTTTTATGTACCACAAATTAAAAAAGTGAGCATTATGAAGAAGAACAGAAAAACATGGGCGCTGCGAAGCGTTGCCGCCCCAATACCTTTCGCTATGGGTCTGATGTTGTCGGCTGTTGCGCTGACATCGTGCCACAGTGACGATGACGGTCAGTCGAACAGCTATGATTATGGCAATGTGTTGGATTTCAGTCCGAATCCCACTGCCGACCAGTATGGAGTGAAGTTCAATGGAAAAGCCGTTGTGTTGGGTTCGGGAAACACGTATTTCAACAACGCTGTCTTGAATCGTCTGACATCTTCCAGCAATGTCTTTTCGGACGACGCGAAGGCTTATGTCTTCACCAAAGACTACAACATGGACTTCACCGTGGACCAGATGGCCGCAATGATAAAGGCATACTTGAACGGTGCCAACTTCGTCTTGATTGAGCCGAGTTTTGGCGATTTGACCAAGCTGGAGAATACTGCAATAGAGGCCACTAAAAAACTTGTTGCAGAGGGAGTGGACGTAAAAGGAGTTGGCGGCTTTTATGAAAAGATCAACGAGCTGAAGAAACTCAACTTGCAGGATGTTTATAAGTCGACAGAGGTCATTGCGTTCCGCAAAAACGATGCCTATGTGATAGCCGACTTGAAAGAACTGACCACTCTGTCAGGCTCGAATACAACGGGCTTGTTTGGGAGCGAAAACGGAACTACTGTTGAAAGGAAGTGCGTGCAGAACGACTATGAGCCAACAGACTACGACCGTGGAGTGTCTACCGATATCCTTATGGATTGGATGGAAGGGAAAGGCGAGTCTACAACCAAAGGCGTTAGTCCCGCCACTCGCGCAAATTCAAGCGAAGCGTCGACCATAGACAGCTATATGCAGGGCGAACGCTTTGTTATACAGCAGCAAGTAGGGCCGAGCCGCGCTTTGGACAAAACGTTGAACTACGAAATGGTTTACGTGATGTACAGTGCCTATAACTTTGATACGAACACCGACTACTACTTCATTCGCCTGCGCCCTAACTTCAAGTGTTCTGCTCTTGGTTGTCCCAGTGGAACGAATACATGGATAGAAGCAAACAAGGTTGTGACATTCGATGACGGACATACCTCAGGCGGTATCTTGAGTAAGTACGACAACCATTGGTATGGCACGTATATGAGTGCGTTCGATTTTACGGGCGAGATTGTTCGTGCAGACAAGAGTGCCGCACAGGATGTGACGCTGCTCGACGCTACCCCAAAGACAGATGTAAGCGGTTCTACGGGATACACCACGGGCTTAAGCTATTCCATCTCCGGTAACCTTGGTTTCAACGTGCAAGGGCCAACGGGTGGCGCACAAGTAGGAATGACCTTTTCTGAAAGCACCACACACTCAATCCCCGACTTGAAAGTGCGTCACAGCGAGAACGGGGCTACCACGTTCTGGGGAGTTACTGGCATTGTACCACAAACTCATCATAGCATCTGGAAAATGGGAGCAACCCACGATGAAGTGGGCACATTCCAAAAAACCGACTGGCAGACGGAGTTCACGTGGATTGTTTCTGTAAAGAACCCCGGTGGGCAGACCTCAGAACCATTCTTCCTGAAGGCTACGGATCTTACGGAAATTACCGACTTGAACACCAACACATGGGATTATGAGCTGAAAGTGCATCCGACACAGACGAATTATATAAAGCTTCCTGTTCCTAACCGCTTCCGTAACAACTTCATCGTTACCTGCTCGGACAATAATTTGCAGAACGTTCTTAAGGACCAGTTCAGCAAAACATGGCTCAACGAATTTACGTACTACGGAAAATCGAATGACGAAGTGACCCAGGGCGCTGTGTTTACCTTCAATTCTATAAAGACGGCTGTCAAAGGCTATCTCCAAGAAATCGTAGCAAAGGGCTTTACGGGAACTTACACTTTCCGTCTGAAGACCGTAGACGGCAAGGAACTCGCAACATTCAAGATTGACAACGGAAAGATCGTAGAATAAAAAGCACTCGGCTATTCCGCCTTCGGGCGAATAGCATCAGCAAACATGCGCCCTAAGGAGTATTGCAGCGATTAAAGAGAACGCTGCGACCTCCTTGGGGCGCATGTGATTTGTCGTGTATCGACAGGCTGATTGGCTACTGTCATAGTGTCAACGAAATGTTGCAAAGGTGATAAAAAACTCGCTAATAGTCCACAAAATTGTTTACGGTTTGCGGGCTTTTGAACAAAGATTGTTATCTTTGCGGGAGTTTTATTTGATATACGAATGACGTTAGTCCTCGTCATTATACTGCTGTTCGGCTATCTTCTGATAGCTACAGCCCACGTAACAAAGGTGAATAAGGCCGCAGTAGCGATATTCATGGGTACAGTGGGTTGGGTGTTCTACGTCTGTTACGGTTCGGACTTTGTCATGCAGCAGCACCAGGCAGACTATTTCGCTTTCCTTAACGGCACGGCGGCATCGAGCGATGCCGTGAAGGAATACATTTTCAACGGCATTTTCCTCAAATATGTGGGCAAGGCATCGAGCATTGTCCTCTTCCTGTTGTCCACGATGACCATAGTGGAAATACTCAACAACAACGGTTGCTTCGACTTCATAAGCGAGTGGATGCGCACACGCAACAGTAGACGGCTGCTGTGGACGGTGACGGGAGTGACATTTGTGGTGTCGGCCAATCTTGACAATCTCACTACGGCCACGATGATGCTCGTGATAATGCGGTCGATTGTGCAGAGCCGCAGGCAGCGCATGACTATAGGTTGCGCCATCGTGCTCGCCGCCAACGCAGGCGGTTGCTTCACGGTGATTGGCGACCCTGCGGGCATAGTGCTGTGGGGCGGCGGAGCTGTGACGGCCACTGACTTTTCGGCCTATCTCGCCCTGCCGGCACTTGTGGCATGGACTTTGCCTACATGGATGTTGGGGCGCACACTGCCCGAACGCCTCGATGTGGAGTGGCCGGCGGTGCCCTACCGTGGTGACGACACCAATCTGAACCGTTGGCAGCGTGCGTTGATGCTCTTTGTGGGCATAGGCGGACTGTGGTTCATACCCACTTTCCACACGATAACCAAACTCAGCCCCTTCCTCGGTGCACTGTGTGTGCTGTCGGTGCTGTGGGTTGTCAACGAGGTGTTCAACCGCAAGCTGATGAATGCCGACCAGATGATACAGCGCCGCTTTCCAAGGGTGCTCCAGTACGGCACGATACAGCAGATGCTTTTCGTCATGGGCATATCGCTCGGACTGGGTGTGGTGGAGGAAACTGGCTTTTTCGACACCGTGGCGCACTGGCTCGACAGCAATGTGCGCGACGTGTGGGTGATGGGAGCGGCATCAGGACTGCTCAGTGCGGTGGTCGACTCGTTCACGGTGTTCCTCACCAACGTGTCTCTCTATCCCGTGGCCGACACGGCGAGTGCTCTCGGAGTCGACAGCTATGCCGGAAGCTTTGTGCAGAACGGCATATACTGGAAGATAACGGCCTATTCCACAGCCGTTGGCAGCGGACTCTTGTGCTTCTCTACGGCGAGCGGTCTGGCTCTGATGAAGATGGAGCGTATGAGAGTGGGGTGGTATCTGGCTCACTGTTCAGCCAAGATGCTTGTCGGATGGGCTGCAGGACTCGCAGTGTTGTGGATTGAGGCTCTGCTGACGGGTTGCTAAGAACAGCCAACAAGGATGGAAACTAAACAGTACATATTAATATAAGGTATAAAAGTCAATATAGGAGGAAAGATTAATGGGAAAGATTAAGACAATAGGAGTGCTCACCTCAGGTGGCGACGCTCCCGGAATGAACGCCGCGATAAGGGCAGTGACACGTGCAGGTATATGCAACGGATTCAACATAAAGGGAATCTATCGCGGATACGACGGCTTGATAAACGATGAGGTGAAGCCCTTCACCACTGAAAACGTGAGCGGAATAATCATGCAGGGCGGCACGATACTGAAGACAGCCCGCAGCAAGGAGTTCATGACTCCCGAAGGTATGCAGAAGGCGTATGAGACACTGCAGAAGGAGGAGATTGACGCTCTGGTGGTGATAGGCGGAAACGGATCGCTCACGGGTGCGAGAAACTTCGCTCAGGAGTTTGACTTCTGCTGCATAGGTCTGCCCGGAACGATAGACAACGACCTCTACGGCACTGACTCAACCATTGGCTACGACACGACTATGAACACCATCGTGGAGTGTGTCGACCGCATACGCGACACGGCGCAGAGCCACGAACGCATATTCTTCGTTGAGGTGATGGGACGCGACGCCGGTTTCCTGGCTCAAAACAGTGCCATAGCCAGTGGCGCTGAGGCCGCCATCATACCCGAAGACTCCACCGACGTTGACCAGTTGGCGCGCTTCATGGAGCGCGGCATACGAAAGTCGAAGAAGAGTTGCATCGTGATAGTGTCGGAAAGTCCCAAGTGCGGTGCTCTCTACTATGCCGACCGTGTGCGCAAGGAGTTCCCCGACTACGATGTGCGCGTCTCCATTCTCGGCCATCTGCAGCGCGGAGGCCGTCCCACAGCCCACGACCGCATACTGGCGAGCCGCACCGGAGTGGGCGCAATCGAGGCCATAATGCAGGGGCAGCGCAACGTGATGGTGGGAGTGAGAAACAACGAGGTTGTGTACGTGCCGTTCAGCGACGCAATACGCACCGACAAACCGCTTGACATGAAGCTTATAAAGGTGCTTGACGAACTGAGCATTTAAGGGTGGTTCTATAAATTAGCTTTGGCAGATTGCGAGTCTATTTTCGTGGCGGGTGTGTCTGTGAGTGAAGGAGTATAGCGAGCTATACGACTGAACGAACAGACAGATTGGGCCGAAAAGAGACCACAAGATGCCAAAACGTAAATCACCCAACATTAAACAAAATTACGGTGGTAATTTATAGAACCGCCCTTAACGGTTTTTTGATGGTACAAAAGGCTGCAAAAATGGTATAACAATGGATAAATGCAGATTTTGTTGACAACGGTTTGTCGTAATCTTGTTATCTTTGCAAGAAATAAAAAACACGGTGGCGATATATGGAACCACCATTAATAAATAAAAGAAATTATATTATGTCACAACTCATTGGGCACATCTCCCAGATAATCGGTCCTGTGATAGACGTGTATTTCGACACCAACGGACTGGACCCGGAGAAAGTACTGCCAAAGATTCACGAGGCCATGACCGTGAAGCGTCCGGATGGGCGGCAACTCGTGGTCGAAGTACAGCAACATATTGGTGAGGACACGGTGCGCTGTGTGGCCATGGACAATACCGACGGCTTGCAGCGCGGCCTTGAGGCGGTGCCTACAGGTTCACCTATAGTGATGCCGGCTGGCGACCAGATCAAAGGACGTATGCTTAACGTCATCGGACAACCTATTGACGGCATGAAAGACCTCGACATGAAGGGCGCTTATCCGATACACCGCGAGCCTCCAAAGTTTGAAGAACTGTCTACACACAAGGAGATGCTCGCCACTGGTATCAAGGTAATCGACCTGCTGGAGCCTTATATGAAAGGTGGAAAGATTGGTTTGTTCGGCGGTGCCGGTGTGGGTAAGACGGTGCTCATCATGGAACTTATCAACAACATCGCCAAGGGACACAACGGCTACTCGGTGTTCGCCGGTGTGGGAGAGCGCACCCGTGAGGGCAACGACCTCATCCGCGACATGATTGAGTCGGGTGTAATCCGTTATGGCGACAAGTTTCGTAAGGCAATGGACGAAGGCAAGTGGGACTTGTCGCTCGTTGACCCGGAAGAATTGCAGAAGTCGCAGGCCACACTTGTATACGGACAGATGAACGAGCCGCCAGGAGCACGCGCATCTGTGGCACTTTCCGGTCTTACTGTGGCCGAGGAGTTCCGCGACCATGGCGGTAAGGACGGCGAGGCTGCCGACATCATGTTCTTCATCGACAACATCTTCCGTTTCACTCAGGCCGGTTCTGAGGTTTCAGCCTTGTTGGGACGTATGCCTTCAGCCGTGGGTTATCAGCCTACGTTGGCCAGCGAGATGGGAACAATGCAGGAGCGCATCACGTCAACCAAGAAGGGTTCAATCACTTCTGTACAGGCAGTGTATGTGCCGGCCGACGACTTGACCGACCCTGCTCCTGCCACTACCTTTACTCACTTGGACGCTACTACGGAGCTTAGCCGTAAGATTGCCGAGCTTGGTATCTATCCTGCCGTTGACCCGCTGGGCAGTACGTCGCGCATTCTCGACCCGCTCATCGTGGGCAAGGAGCACTATGAGTGCGCTCAGAGAGTGAAAGAGCTGTTGCAGCGTTACAACGAGTTGCAGGACATCATAGCCATTCTCGGTATGGACGAGCTTTCCGATGAGGACAAACTCACCGTGAACCGTGCCCGCCGTGTGCAGCGTTTCTTGTCGCAACCGTTCGCCGTGGCCGAGCAGTTCACCGGTCTGCCAGGTGTGATGGTTCCGATTGAAGAAACCATCAAGGGCTTCAATGCCATTCTTGACGGTGAGGTGGACGACCTGCCAGAGCAGGCTTTCCTCAACGTGGGAACCATTGAGGACGCTAAGGAGAAGGCCAAGAAGTTGCTCGCAGCAGCAAAGGCTTAACGATATTCCGATATCTTATACAGATTCTTATATATGGGATTGAGACTAAAGATAGTGACTCCGGAAAAGGTGGAGTATGACGGCGAAGCCGAGAGCGTGACAGTGCCTGGAACAAAGGGCAACTTCGAGATTCTTCAGGGCCATGCACCGATAATATCTTCTCTGCAGACTGGCACCGTGGAGTATGCCACTGCCGACGGCAAGGCTACTCTCGCCGTGACGGGAGGCTTCGTCGAGGTGCAGAAAAACGAGGTCAACGTGTGCGTCGAAACAGCTTGATGTAGCGAAATGACTGTTCTGACCGTCATCCTCTCTGCCCTGTTCTTTGTGGCTCTCGGCTTGGCCTACTGCCTGGGATGGGACTATGTGAGGAAAAACTTCCCTGGACATATCGTCCATTACTATCTGTTCTCGGCAGTGATCCGCTTCCTGCTTGTGGCCACAGTGATACTGGCCTACATCCGGTTGTCGGGCGCTTCCCGTGGCGAGTTGGTCACTTTCGCCCTCATGTTCCTCGGAATGTATGTGGCGATGATGGTGATTACGCTGTGCCTAAAGCATAAATGAAATGACACAGAAAGTGCATATAAACATGAAATTCGCAAGACAGACACTCTGTTTGCTTTTGGTCGTGTGGATGGCCATACCGGCGTTGGCGCAGACCAAAGCTGTTGACGGGAGCGAACTTGACATCAAGGGCGTGGTGCTCGGGCATATCAAGGACTCGCACGACTGGCACGTGACCGACATTGGCGGCCATCCTGTCGTCATCAATCTTCCGGTGATTGTCAACAGCAGCACAGGGTGGCACGTTTTCTCCACTGCTCAGTTTGAGCATGAAGCGGACTCGGCCGGCTATCGCAAGGGTCCGTACAATCTGGCCATAGCCACCAAGGGTGACAACTCGGGCAAGATAGTGGAGCGTGTGGGCGATGTTGAGACATTGCCGCTCGACCTGTCAATAACAAAGACAGTGGCCACGATGTTCATCGACGTGGTGCTGCTGTTGTTGGCAGTACTCATCCCCGCGCGATGGTACCGCCGCCACAAGGCGAGCGACCCTGCGCCAAAGGGATTTACTGGCTTCATGGAGATGCTTATCACGTATGTGGAAGACAACATCATTAAGCCTGGAGTGGGAAAGGGCTACGAGAAGTATTCGCCCTATCTGCTCTGTTGCTTCTTCTTCATCTTCACTTGCAACCTCATGGGCTTGATGCCGTTCCCTCCGGGAGGCGGCAACGTGACCGGCAACATCGCCGTAACGTTCTTTCTCGCGTTGTGTACCTTCGTGGTGACACAGTTCAGTGGCAACAAACACTATTGGAAAGACATATTCTGGCCAGAAGTGCCTACTTGGCTCAAGGCTCCGGCTCCAATCATACCGCTGATAGAGTTCGTAGGAATATTCACGAAGCCGTTCGCTTTGATGATACGTCTTTTCGCCAACATGATGGCCGGCCATGCCATAGCTCTTGCACTGACGTGCATCATCTTCCTCGTGGCTACCAAGGCTGTGGCGGTGTTTGTGGGCATGACTGCCGTGAGTGTGCTTATGAGCATCTTCATGATGTGTCTTGAGGTGCTGGTGTGCTTCATCCAGTCGATGGTGTTCACCATGCTCTCTGCAACGTTCATCGGACTTGCGCGTGCAGTGCCCGAGGGCGAGGAGCATTGATTGCAGCAGTCAATGACTGTATTTACAGACAAAAAATAGAAACAAAGAAATTAATAACTAAAATTTAAGATTATGTTATCATTATTGTTAGCAGCAGACGGTGTTGCAAAGTTGGGTGCCGCAGTAGGCGCAGGTTTGTCAGCAATTGGCGCAGGTATAGGTATTGGCCGCATCGGTGGACAGGCAATGGATGCCATGGCTCGTCAGCCGGAAGTGATGAACAAGTTGTTCACCAACATGATTGTGGCCGCAGCCCTTATCGAGGGTGTTGCCCTGTTCGCTGTAGTTGTGGCTTTCCTCTGCATCTAATTGCGACGGAACGATACAGATTTTAGGGTGGTTCTATAAATTAGCTTTGGCTGATTGCTGGTCTATTTTCTTGGAACAAGGTGCTTGTGGTGAAGGGGTATAGCGAGCTATGCGACTGAACGAACAGGCAGACCAGACCGAAAAGGGACCGCAAGATGACGAAAAGCAATCACCCGACATTAAACAAAATTACGGTGGTAATTTATAGAACCACCTTTTAGAGAATAAAGGAGAGTGGGGAGGCTTCGTGCCTCCGCTCTCTCGGTTAATAATCAGCTTATGGATTTATTGATTCCGAGTACTGGATTGCTCTTTTGGATGTCGCTCACGTTTCTCGTGGTGCTCTTCATCCTGTGGAAGTTCGGTTTCCCCGTCATAGTGAAGATGGTGAACGAGCGGAAACAGTATATTGACGAGAGCCTTGAGAAGGCGCATCAGGCCAACGTCCGTTTGGAGAATATCCAGAAAGAAGGAGAATCCATTCTGCAGGAAGCTCGCCAGAAGCAGGCTCAGATAATGAAGGAGGCCTCTGAAACTCGCGACGCTATTGTGGCCAAAGCTCAAGACAAGGCACGTGAGGAGGGCAACCGCCTCATGGCTGAAGCCAAGGCTGCGATAGACAACGAGAAGCAGGCCGCCATCAGTGAGATACGTGCTCAGGTGGCAGAGCTTTCGGTAAAGATTGCCGAGAAGATACTCCGTCAGGAGCTTTCTTCCGAGGCAAAGCAGATGGAGACTATTGATAAGCTGTTGGATGAAGTCGCTGTGGACGACAAAAAGTAAGTTGGTATGGACATAGGAGTAATATCGGTTAGATACGCCCGCGCGCTGCTTAAAGCCGCAACCGACGCCAAGGCCGAGGACAAGGTGTATCAGGAGATGCTGACTTTGGCCAAGAGCTATATCGATGTGCCAGACTTGAGGCGTACGATAGACAATCCAATGCTCGCAAAGGACAAGAAGGAGGCTCTACTTGCTGTGGCCTGCGGTGGTCGTTCTGCCGCATCGGGTGCATCAGCTGCATCCAAAGGGGCAACTGCAACCGGGCTTTCGGAGCAGACAACGAGGTTTGTCAGCCTTGTACTTCGTGAGGGTCGTGAAGGCATACTGCAATTCATGGCCAATTCGTACACTACTCTTTATAGAAGACAGAAGAACATCATCCGCGGCAAGTTGACCACCGCCGTCGCAGTATCGAAGGCTGTAGAGCAGAAGATGCGCCAGATGGTAGAGGGCAGAACTAAGGGAACTGTGCAGTTTGAGACCGAAGTTGACCCTGAAATAATAGGTGGCTTCGTGCTTGAGTATGACACTTACAGGCTCGATGCCAGTGTGCAGAGCCGTTTGCGTGGCATACAGGCACAGTTGAAGCGTTGAGTTTTACTACAAACTATCACGAATTAAAAGAAACAATGTCAGATAAAATTAAACCAAGCGAAGTGTCCCAAGTGCTTCTCAACGAGCTAAAGGGCATCAGCGACAGCGAGAAGTTTGATGAGGTTGGCACCGTCCTTGAGGTGAGCGACGGTGTGGCTCGTATCTACGGACTGCGCAATGCTGAGGCCAATGAACTTCTTGAGTTTGAGAATGGCACCATGGCAATCGTGATGAACCTTGAGGAGGACAATGTGGGCTGCGTGCTTCTTGGCTCCACAGAGGGCATAAAGGAGGGCATGGTCGTGAAGCGCACCAAGCGCATTGCGTCAATACGCGTGAACGACAACATGCTTGGCCGTGTCATAAACCCGTTGGGACAGGCCATTGACGGCAAGGGCGACATCGACCTCTCGGGAGCTTTTGAAATGCCGCTCGACCGCAAGGCACCGGGCGTGATATTCCGTCAGCCGGTGAAGGAGCCGTTGCAGACAGGTTTGAAGGCCGTTGACTCCATGATACCTATCGGCCGTGGACAGCGTGAGCTTATCATTGGCGACCGCCAGACGGGAAAGACGGCCATTGCCGTTGACACTATAATCAACCAAAAGAGCTTCTACGACGCAGGCAAACCTGTATATTGCATATATGTGGCAATTGGACAGAAGGCTTCCACAGTGGCAGCTTTGGTGTCAAACCTGCGTGAGCACGGTGCAATGCCTTATACCATTATCGTGGCTGCAACGGCGGCTGACCCTGCTGCAATGCAGTACTACGCTCCGTTTGCTGGTGCTGCCATAGGCGAATACTTCCGCGACCGCGGTTTCTCTGCCCTTGTTGTGTATGACGACTTGAGCAAACAGGCTGTGGCCTACCGTGAGGTGTCGCTGATTCTCCGCCGTCCTTCTGGACGTGAGGCTTACCCCGGAGACGTGTTCTACCTGCACAGCCGTCTGCTTGAGCGTGCTGCGCGAATCAACGACCAACAGGAAGTGGCCGAGAAGATGAACGACCTTCCAGAGTGCATGAAGGGTCATGTGCGTGGCGGTGGTTCGCTTACGGCCTTGCCAATCATTGAAACACAGGCAGGAGACGTGTCTGCCTATATCCCTACGAACGTGATTTCCATTACCGACGGACAGATATATCTTGAGACAGACCTGTTCAATCAAGGTTTCCGTCCGGCCATCAACGTCGGTATATCGGTGTCGCGTGTGGGTGGTTCGGCACAGATTAAGAGCATGAAGAAGGTGGCAGGAACACTGAAAATCGACCAGGCGCAGTATCGCGAGCTTGAGAGTTTCAGCAAGTTCTCAAGCGATATGGATGCCGTGACGGCCATGACTCTTGACCGTGGACGTAAGAACAACCAGCTTCTCATCCAGCCTCAGTATAGCCCGATGCCCGTTGGCGAGCAGATTGCTATATTGTATTGCGGTACCCACGGACTGATGCACTCTGTGCCAGTGGACAAGATACGTGAGTGTCAGGATGCGTTCCTCGACAAGCTCCGCTCCACTCATCAGGAGGTTATCGACACGTTGGGCAGCGGCAAGATTGACGACGACACTACCAAGACGATAGAAGCCGTTATGGCAGACATCGCAGGGCAGTATAAAAGTTAGTAGCCTATGCCGTCACTAAAGGAGATAAAGACCCGCCTTAATTCCGTCAACAGCACGCGGAAGATTACGAGTGCGATGAAGATGGTGGCCTCGTCGAAGTTGCATCATGCACAGGTGATGATTGGGAATATGCTGCCCTACGAAACGATGTTGGAGCACATACTCAAGACATTCCTCGCTTCTGAGACCGATGCAGCCACGTCGCTCAGTGCTCCGCGTCCTGTGAAGAGGGTCGCCTTGCTCGTCTATTCTTCCAACGGCAGCTTGTGTGGAGGCTTCAATGCCAATGTCATAAAGATGATGATGCACACTGCCGAGGAGTATAAAGACCTTGGAAACGACAATATAATCGTTTATCCGATAGGGCGCAAGGTGGCAGAAAAGGCGGCAAAGCTCGGCTTCCGCATTGGCGGTGACTTCACGTCGCTGGCCGAGAAACCAAACGTGAAGCAGTGCATAGACTTGGCTCATGAGTTGGGAAAGAAGTTTCTTGACGGCGAAATCGACAAGGTTGAGATGATATACCACCACTTCAAGAGTGCCGGTACGCAGATTTTGACCCGAAAGACTTTCCTGCCGATAGACCTTAGTTCGGAACTTGGACGTGACCACGAGCGCGACTTGACATCAAATGTAGCCACGCGTGAGGCTCAGGAATACCTGCGCCGTAGGGACCAGCAGTCTTCAAAGGCCACGGAGGAGGCCAAGCCGCTCAACGACAACTTCATCGTTGAGCCGGATATGTCCTCGGTTCTCCGCACGTTGATACCCAAGTTGGCTCACCTGATGATATACACTGCGTTGCTCGACAGCATAGCCAGTGAGCACGCCGCACGCATGGTTGCCATGCAGTCGGCCACTGACAATGCCGATGAGCTGATTCGTCAGCTGAATCTCCAGTACAACAAGAGCAGACAGCAGGCGATTACCAACGAACTGCTGGACATTGTGGGTGGTTCAACCAACAGCTAAGCGGTTCTTTCCGAGTTGGTAAGTGCGGCACAAGACCGTCACTTCTGCTCAAAGAACAACCATACTATAACAATCCGAGCCGCATCTGGCGTATCAAAGCGCAGGTGCGGCTCGGATTGTTTTTTTTGTTTCAACCTGCCTGGTATATGGATTATACGGGACCAGTCCGAAAACCTGGTTGCACTACTCCAGTGGTTTCAGTCGATGAAGCGTCGGGTGATGTCGCCGTAGGCATCTATCCGGCGGTCGCGAAGGAACGGCCACCACCGCCTAACCTGTTCGCTGTGACTGATGTCCACGCTTACCACGGTGCATACCTCCTCGCTTCCCGGGGCTTCATAGAGCAGTTCGCCCTGCGGACCGGCTATGAATGATGTGCCCCAAAACTGTATTCCTTCGGTCTGAGCCGACGGATCCTGTTCAAATCCGGTGCGGTTAACTGCCACCACAGGCAGTCCGTTGGCCACGGCGTGACCACGCTGCACCGTCTGCCACGCCCTCCGCTGACGCTGCTGTTCCTCTTTTGTGTCGCTGGCGGCATAGCCTATGGCCGTGGGATAGATGAGAATCTCCGCTCCTTGCAGAGCCATGAGCCTTGCAGCCTCGGGATACCACTGGTCCCAGCACACCATTACCCCAAGCCGTCCCACGCTTGTCTGTATCGGAACAAAGCCCTTGTCGCCCGGAGTGAAGTAGAATTTCTCGTAATAGGCCGGGTCGTCCGGTATGTGCATCTTGCGGTATGTGCCGGCTATCGTGCCGTCGCGCTCCAGTACTACTGCCGTGTTGTGATACAGTCCTGCCGCTCTTTTCTCAAACAGCGAGGCCACTATCACCACGCCATGCTTCTTGGCGAGTTCGCCGAACAATTTTGTTGACGGCCCGGGAATGGTTTCCGCCAAGTCGAAGTTGTCCACATCCTCCACCTGACAGAAGTAGAGCGAGTTGTGCAGTTCCTGCAATACAATGAGCTGTGCGCCGTCTCTTGCTAATTGAGCCACGCTTTCGGCCAGTCTGTCCGTGTTGTTCTTTATGTCGTTGGTGTTGTGCTGTTGCACTATACCTATCTTCAGTTCCTTCATATCGTTGTCTTTTGTTTATCCCGTTGTGATTGTTTGTATCGTGGCTATAGGGTGGTTCTATAAATTACCACCGTAATTTTGTTTAATGTTGGGTGATTTACGTTTTGTCATTTTTCGGACCCTTTTCCGCCCCTTTTGCTTGTTCGCTCAGTCGCATAGCCCGCTATGCTCCTTCGTTCACAAACAAAAGGAACGAAAAATATCCCCGAAATCTGACAAAGCTAATTTATAGAACCACCCTATCGTGGTATCTGCATGGTGCAGCAGTGCAGCGAACCGTGCTGCACTATGATGCTTCGGCAGTCTATGCCTACGACCTCTCTTCCAGGGAAAGCCTTGGCTATGGTCTCCATCGCCTCGCTGTCGGCAGCGTCTTGTCCGTATGTGGGACAAAGCACCGCACCGTTTACCACGAGAAAGTTGGCATAGGTGGCCGGAAGCCGCTCTCCGTCTCTCACGATTGGGCTTGGCATGGGCAGTCGGAGCAGCCTGTACGGCTTGTCTTCTTGGGTTCTAAGCGAAGCCAGTTGCTCTTCCATTAATCGCAATTCCGCATACTGCTCGTCAGTAGAATCGTCTCCGCATCCCACATAGAGCAGAGTGTCGTCGGGAGCCACTCTCACCAGTGTGTCTATGTGGCCGTCGGTGTCGTCGCCTGTCAGTTCCCCATGGTCTATCCACACTACGCGCTGAGCGCGGAGAGCCTGTTTCAGTCTCTGCTCAATACCGTTTCTGTCCAGCGGCTGGTTGCGATGTGGAGCCATAAGACACTGAGTGGTGGTGAACACCGTGCCCTTGCCGTCGCTTTCTATCGAGCCTCCTTCGAGAACGAAGTCGAGATGGCTCTCGTAGCAGCCCTTCACCACACCTGCGTCATACAGTTTTCGGTTGATGGCGTTGTCCTTTTCGGCGGCGAACTTCTCTCCCCATCCGTTGAAGCGGAAGTCAAGCAGCAGCTTGTCGCCTTCCTGGTTCAGAAGAGTGATGAATCCGTGGTCGCGTGCCCACGTGTCGTTGGTGTCGCAAACTGTGGTCGCGATGTTTTTCAGAATCTCCCCAGACTCATTCTTTGCCCTTTCTCTGATGGCCGCAATAGCCTCTTCAGGATTGGGAGCCACTATTAAGAGCTGTTCACGCCGTGCTATTTCCACGGCCATCTCCACGTATGTTTCGGTTATCTCGTCCAGAATAGGTTGCCAGTCGGTGCCGGCGTGCGGCCAGGTGAGTTGCACGCCCCATTGCGGTGCCCATTCTGCGGGCAAGTGGTATGTCGTTTTGTCTGCCATAGTGGTCGTTTTTTTTGCCTTTGTTCGTTGCTCTTGTGATTGCTGAGTAGAACTTTTTGCAAAGGTAATTATTATATTCCGCAATGCCAAATGACCGTGTTTTGAGACACGTTTGTAACACGTTGGTAAACAGTATATTGCAGATGGTCTGAAAAACTCGGCCACTTTTGCACCGTAACTCGGCCATTTACGACCCGTAAATGCCCCACTTTTGATGGTAAAACCGCACACTTACCATCTGCCATTTGCCCATCATCTTTCACTGGTAGGGATTTTCCCTCCCTTGTTTAGGGAAAATCCTTTGCGGCGACGGTGGCTTTTTCGTTACTTTGCAGCAGAAAACTTAAATGAAGAAGCGATATGAAACGGATAATGATGACCCTTGTAGCAGTGCTCGTGATGGTGTCACAGGCAAGTGCAATGAGCTATGAGCAAGCTCGTAGGGAGGCATTCTTCCTCACCGACAAAATGGCTTACGAACTCAATCTGACGCAGGAGCAGTATGACGCGGCCTATGAGATAAACCTCGACTACCTCATGGGAGTTACCACCGTAGACGATGTGTACAGCGACTACTGGACTCGCCGCAATCTTGACCTGAGCTACGTCCTGTTGGATTGGCAGTGGAACACGTTCTGTGCGGCATCCTATTTCTACCGTCCGCTCTATTGGGACGCCGGATGCTGGCATTTCGGAGTGTATGCACGCTATCCGCAGCGCACGTTCTTCTACTTCTCGCGTCCTACGGTGTATGTTTCCTACCGTGGAGGCCACAGCTGGCGTTCCAACGGAGGCCGCAGCTACTATCACGGTTGCCGCGATATGTACCGCAGTCATGACAACCGCATCGGAATGCGCGACCGTTGGAACCGTGGAGACTTCCGTGGTGAGCGTTCAGGCGAGCGCAACAGTTCCACGAGGATAACTGTCAACCGCAACAACCAGGGAAATGGCAACGGCTATAGAGGCGACAACAACCGCTCAAACGTCAAGTTCAGCGAACTCAGAGGCAACTATTCTGACAGGCAAAACTCCGGAATACGCGTTTCGGGCAGCACCGCCGGCAGAAATAACAGCTTTTCGGTGGCTTCAGGGGCGCAGAAAACCTCAGGTCAATCTACCGTCGGGACAAACGGAACCGTGCGTTTGGGCAACCTCCGCACCATTGACACCCAGCGCAGCACGCTTAACACTCAGCGCAACAGTACCTTTAACACTCAGCGCAACAGTACGCTTAACACTCAGCGCAACAGTACGCTTAACACTCAGCGCAGCACTTTCGGAGCCTCACGTTTGGGTGTAGGCACTTCCGGCAGCAGTGCTACGTCTCCGTTGCGCAGCAACATATCCACCCAACGTGTAAACATGAGTGCTCCAAGTCGCAGTGTCAGCTTCGGTTCGTCTAACAGCGGCGCGTCTTCAATGCGTATGAACAGTGGTGCATCTCGCATTGGCGGTGGCGCAGGAGGCGGTGCTTCGCACGGAGTTACGCTTGGTGGCCGCCGTTAGAGCTTGCTTCGCAATCTGTAAAACTATCCCTCTTCCGAGGAAAAAACAGATGCCCGTTCGGTACATATCGTACTGGACGGGCATCTGCTTTTGTGCCTTTCTGCGGTTTCTACACTTCGGTGTAGGCGTTCTCTATTTCCACTATATACACGTCGTGGTAGCCTCCCTTGTCGCCATACCACTGCGTCAGGCCGCCGTCAACGAAACATTCGGGCTTCAAGCAGTCCTTGTAGAGCTTGCGGCACTCCAGAGCCAACCGTGCCTGACGGAACGTCACGCCGCCGTTCTCGGTCGCAACTGGCTCCAGGCCGGTCTCCTTGGCCTTGTCAAAGTCGCGTCCCGATTTCGATCCGCAGAAGTTATAAGCCCTTTTCGCCTCGGGTGAGTTGCCGAGAAAGGTCAGCGTGATGGGCACGTCCTGCTCCGTAAACTCGTGAGTGTAGCGTTCAGGACGTATGAAAATCACGGCCACGGGTTTGTTCCACAGCCATCCTATGCAGCCCCATGAGGCCGTCATGGTGTTGTACTTGTCCTTGCGTCCGGCTGTCACGAGCATCCACTCCTTGCCGATAGTCTCGATGAAATTGTCGTTCAGTTCTTTTGTTCCAATCTTCTTCATTGCTTGTTGTCCTTACCGTTTGCTTTTGTTTCTGTTGAATCTTGCTCCAGCGGCTGCATTTCGTGCTTCTTGGCCCAATTGCTCCAACCGCTAATCTTTATCAGATTGAACGTTGCCAGCTGTTCTCCTGTGTAATATGACTCGAAAACGCCTCTGAACCTTTGGCTGTTGCCTATGGAATAGAGTTCGTAGTCGCGTATTATTATGCGGTAGCCGTCATAGTATTCCATGTAGATTCTTCCGTTTCTTACCTCCCAGTCGAAGCCGCACTCATTGGCGAGTCCGTATCTGTCGTAGTCTCTCTCAATACCGGTTCCGCCCGTTGAGAACGTTCCGTTCTGCACAAACTGTATTTCCGTGTCGTAGCTGGATGTGGTGTGATACCGGTTGGAATAGTAGCTCCCGTCGATGGTGCCTTGCCAATAGCCGCTCAGGTCGTATGCCTGGTCCATGTCGTTGGTCGTACACGACGAAAACGTGAGCATCGATGTGACAAACAGTAATAACAGTGTTGCGAAGTGTTTAGTCTTGTTCATAATAAAAACGTTTTTTGATTAGTTTCGGAGGTATGTATAACCTCACCATATATGGTTAAAATGAGTTCTTGTAAGTTCTTGTCGCAAGTATGGCGGCCAACATTGTTACTGCCGTGCCGGCAAGTGCTATTGCGAAGAAAGCCCGGTAGCCTATTGCATCTTGCAAAAGCCCGGAGTGTATGCCGCCAATGAACATAGGCAGAGCTATGACTGCCGCACGCCGGAAGCGCAGCTTTGATGGCTTCAGGTGGCCGTCGGGCGTTGTCATGCCGTGCAGACAGAGCGACAACCCGAAGCCTGTCACAGCCTGACGGACCATCACGCAGAGGCTGACCGTGGTCATGTCGGAGGGCATCTCGCGGCTAAGGTACAGGTAGGCGATGTTGGGAATGGTGGCGGCAATGGCCATCAGCCACATCCATCGACCCGGTTTCCGTCTGCCGGTGAGGCTTTTCCCCAACAAAAGGCCGAAGATAAACGTTGCGAAGCCTTCTGTTCCCCATGCCAAGCCGTATTCTGACGGCGACAAACCGAGGCCGCCGTTGTGTCTCGCATCTATGAAAAAGAGTACGGAAGACGACATCGTAAATCCTTCAGGCAACAGGTATACCATGATGCAGCCTGCAAATGTCCACGCCTTCTGAGCAGTCCGCAGGCTCTTCAGCAGATTTTGCGGTTGCGGCGCGTCGGCTTCCTGGTCGGAAGGGGTTCGCTCGGTGTCGGCCGACGGTAGTGTTGCGCAGTGCAGAATGGCGAGACAAGCCATCACGCCGGCAAGGATGTAGAACGTAAATTCCCATGAATGTCTCACGTTGCGCGTCAGTACTTCCATGTTGCCGGCAAAACTGACGGCAAGACCGTGGCACGCCGTTACAGCAATGAAGCACGCCACAGCCTGTATGGTGGTGTATTTTCTTGGGTTGCTGGTGGCATTGTGCCTGTCGGCAAGTCGTGAAGCCTCCACGTTGTGTACCGCTCCGCACGTTCCGGACAGCAGGAAAAGGGCTGAAAGCGTGGCTGCCGACGCTCCCGACACGACGCTTGAACCGATGTACATTACGAGTAGACTGGCCATAATCTCCAGCGTTACGATAGAGTTGCGGCTGTTGAGCGACGTAGGCACAAGGCTCTCGATAACCGGGGCGAACACCCACGGCAGGAAAAGCAGCGAACTGTAGTAGGCAATGTCCTCGTTGTCCATGCCGAGACGCTTGTACAGAGCTATCGAAGTGAGCAGAAAGGCGAGTGGACACCATTCGGCCACGGCAAGCGACAGCATCCACCGCAGTGACAGACTGCCCGTCCTGCTGCTTGCAACTGGTGTTGCCGTTGTGGGAGATTGTCGCTCCTGCGTGCCTTTACTGTTCATGTTTTAGTCGTCCTTTTGGCCGAATTGTGGGTCTATCTTGACAAAGGCACACACGCCGATGGTGGCCAGGCAGCACAGCATCGTCCACAAAAAGAAGTTCTGATAACCGATTGTCTCCTGAATCCAGCCCGCAGCCATGCCCGGAAGCATCATTCCCAGAGCCATAATTCCGGTACATATCGAGTAGTGGGAGGTCTTGTGCTCACCCTCAGAGAAGTATAAAAGGTAGATGGAGTAGGCGGTGAAGCCGAAGCCGTAGCCAAACTGCTCTATGAAAACGCACAGGTTGACGGTCAATAGCGAGTGGTCTTGCACCTGACTGAGATAGACAAACGTGAGGCAAGTGAGCGACATGCTCCACGCCATAGGCCAGAGCCACTTCTTCAGTCCGCCCGCTGCCGCCGCGATACCGCCTATGAGGCCGCCGGAGGTGAGGCCGATTACGCCCACTGTGCCATATACCCAGCCCACCTCTTCGGTGGATAGGCCGAGTCCGCCCTTGTCGGTCGGGTCGAGCAGGAAAGGGCTTATCAGCTTGACAAGCTGCGCTTCGGGAAGCCTGTACAGCAACATGAAGAGCAGCGCAGTGCCGATGTGCTCCTTCTGGAAGAAAGTCTTGAATGTGGCGATAAAGTCTTTGCAGATGTTTCTCGCACCGCTTCTGCCCACGGAGCGGTCGCTCAGCGGCTTGGGCAGTACCCCGTTGTGATAGACGGAAATAAAGAGAAAGAACATGGACAGTATGGCAAACACCGTTGTCCATGCCAGTGGTATGTTTCCGCCGCTGCTCGTCTCCAAGTGTCCGGCCAGTATGACGAGCAGACCTTGACCCACCACGGTCGCAATGCGGTAGAACGTGCTCCTTATCCCCACGTTGTACGATTGTTGGTGCTCTGTCAGGGCGTGCATGTAAAAGCCGTCTGCGGCTATGTCGTGGGTGGCTGACGTGAAGGCAACCAGCCAGAAAAAGCCCAAAGTGAGCCTGAAAAACAATGTTGTCTGTATGGTCAGAGCTACACCGGCGAGGGCAATGGCGAGTGCCACCTGCATGGCAATCACCCACCACCGCTTCGTTTTCAGTATGTCAACGAGCGGACTCCACAGCGGTTTTATTACCCACGGCAGGTAGAGCCAGCCGGTGTAGAGGGCTATGTGGGTGTTTGATATGCCCAAACGCTTGTACATCATCACCGAAACGGACATCACCGTCACGTAGGGCAACCCTTCGGCGAAGTATAGCGAGGGCACCCACGCCCACGGACTTCTGTTCTTTTGCATCTTGTCTTTATTGTCTGTATATGCTGAATAGCACCGTTTGCGAATGCCGTATATATATTATATGTATAGCTTCTTGATGTCTGCGCCACGGTAGTAGTGCAGCAGTATGCGGTCATAGCCGTATCCCTGCTCGCCCATCACGGCAGCTCCTATCTGGCAGAGGCCCACTCCGTGACCCCATCCGGCTCCTGTGAGCACGAAACGCTCGGGCAGTCCGTCCTTGGTGTCTTCCTTGTCCACCACAAACGCACTGCTGTAAAGGTGGCTCTTGCTCAGTGTGCGCCTTATTTCCAACTCTTTGCCTATGGTGAGCGTGGCCTTCGTGCCCACTATCTTCAGTCGGCAGATGCGCCCGCTCTTGCCCCTTTCCACCGGCACAAGGTCAACTATGCCCCCGAAGTCGGTACCTGTCTTCTCCTTAATGAGGGCTGCAAGCTCCTCCTGGGTGTAGCTTACGTGCCACCGATAGAAGTCCGGCGTCTCCTGATCGTAGTCGTTGAGCACCTGCGACAGCACCTTCCTGTCGCTCGTGTTGCAGAAAGAGTCGGGCTGGGAGCGTATCCACTCCTCGGCATTGGCCTCTTTGGTCAGGTCATGGGGCATGGTTCCTGTGCCGTCGCGTACAGCCAACAGGTATGGCTTGGGCGTGTCTTCCCAGCAATACTGGAACTCCTCGGTCACGCCTCCGCAACATTTGCTGAAGCGGGCGTCGCATATCTCGTCGTCATAGGCCAGCACCTGTCCGCGCGTGGCTCTCACAGCATCGGCCACCTGCCGGCTGCTTGCCTTCGTTATGCCCTGATAGCGTTGGCAGTGGTCGTCGGCGCACACGTCAAAGATAGTGTGGTCCTCACGGTCATACCACCTTATTATCTCGTTCTCGTGCTTTATGAACGAGAAGAAGCTGTTCTGTCCGTCGTGCATGCGCCGCCTTTTCTCCATTTGTGCCAGCAACCAGCTGCGCGAAATGACGGCATGAGCCTTGAGAAACTCGGCTGACGAGGTGGCTTTCATTTCGCTTGAGATTACGCTTATGAGGTACTTTTCTACCGGCAACTGGTTTATTGCCGTTATCATGTCGGCCTCCACCACCAGGCGGAGCGTGCCGTTGAACACCTGTGTTTCGCGCCTTTCCCAGTGGAAGTTCACTCCTATGGTCACGTCGTGCAGCGAGAACGAAGCGTCAGGATGCTGCGGTGTGAACGTGAGTTCGCGATATTGGTTGCCTCTCCACAGTATTCCGCCCTCGTTCAGTTCCACTGTCTGCTCGCCTTCTATGGTCTCTCCCTTGGCCGAATAGGGCGCATTGAGGGCAAACTTGATGCACTTGCCGCTCACGATGCCTACCGACACCTCGGGCTCCTTGCCCTTCTTCACGGTGTGCTGACAGTATTTGTCAGCCTGTTTCAGTCGGGTTATGATGGCTGCGGTCTCCTCTTCCGTCACCGAAACCTCTTTCAGTATGGCCACAGCCCTGTCCGCTGTCAGTCGCTCGAAGTCTTCCTTGCGCGGCGTGATGACCAGTCCGGCCATGTCGAGCGCACCTGGACTTACGAGCAGCTTGTCCTCTCCCTCTGCTCCGTAGCATGCCGGACGGTGCTTGCGGCGCGGAAACACCACCGCTATGTAGCTCTCGCCACTGCGCCAGGCCACGATGTTCATCATCGGCTCCGGTTCGTCTGTGGGATGGGGCAGGGCGTTATACAGCCGGGAGAACAGTCTCGTGCCGGCGTCAGCCTTGTGACTCTTTATCAGCAGGGCGGCGCAGGGATAGTCGTCAATGCTCCAGATGCCCTCGTCGTCGCCACATTTCACCACCTCCGTCAGGTTGCGTGACAGTCGCTGCCAGTGCTGTTGCAAGGGCAGCAGTCCGCTCGTTCCGGCTTGCAGATGGGCGTGGTCGGGAGCCGACGCGCCGCAGTGAGGGCCGTTGTAGAACACGGTCAGCTGCGGATATTCCTCCAACAACCGGTATATCTCCGCTATGTTGCCGCTGCCGCCGCATATCCTCTGCGGCTCATGTCGCAGCGACGGTATGGTGAAGTGCATGGGCAGAATGGGGTAGGGATTCACCAGCAGCTCGTGGTGTGTGCCTTCCGCCTTCCTCGTCTGCTCCGCAGGACGGTTGTCGGCGCAGAGAAAACACGGTCTCTGGTCTATCGACCGCTTGTCTATGCGTGATCCTGTCGACGTGATGCGTGCCGGATTGAACTGCGCTATCAGCGTTATTGTGTCGCCGTTCAGCTCCTTTGTCTCCACATCCTGCAAGTCGCGGTATCTGGCGCGAGCCTCCGCCCATGTCTCCAGTTGGCGGTTGAAGAATCGCGTGAGTGCGTTGCCGTCCAGTTGGTCGGCTTTTCCGGCGAGCATCCGGCGGCGTGCCTCTATCTCAAGCGTGCGCAGACGGTCTTTATACAGGTTGTTGGCGTTCACCTTCTCCACCGAAAGAGCCGCATCGCTGTTGCCCTGCCAGCGGCGGCAGAGATACAGTTCGTCGTATATGCGTCCTATGCGGTAGCAACGGGAGAAGATGAGTCCCAGGGCATAGTCCTCACCGTAGCTCGTGTTGGGAAACTGCACCTGTCTCAGCAGTGGCGTGAAGAATGCCCTTGGCGCTCCCAGACCGTTGATGCGCAGGGCGTTGTTGGCTCCGTTCTCGTCGGTCCACTCGCGGTGGTCGATTAGTCCCGGCGGCAGAGTGTTGAGGTCGAAGTCGCACATGCGGTACGACCCTACAATCATGGCTGCCTTTTGTTTGTGGAAGGCGTTGACTATGGTTTGCAGCGTGTGCGGCGAACTGTATAGGTCGTCACTGTCCAACTGCACCGCGAAGCGTCCGCAGCGACTGTCGTTCACGGCCATGTTCCAGCATCCGCCTATGCCAAGGTCGGTGCGCTCGGGCACTATGTGTATCAGGCGTGCGTCGCTTATGCCGTCCAGCAGTTCGGTTGTGCGGTCTGTGGAGTGGTTGTCCACCACGATAACGTTGAACATAAAGTCTGCCACCTGACTCAGCGCACTCTTCACGGCATCCACAATGGTCTTTTCCCTGTTTCTGACGGGTATGACGACCGACGCTTCCGTGTCGAAGTCCTGTTCGTTGAAGTCCGGCTGCTGATAGTGCGACGTGTCTATGCGTGCCCCGATGGCTTCCAGATGTGCCGTGGCTGCCTGTTCCATCTCCACCTGCACCTCGCGGTTACGTGGGTTCACATAGTCAAACTGCTTCTCTCCGCTGGTTCTTGTGTCGGTCTCTTCTTCGGTATACAGATACTCGTTCAGGTGGAATATCTGCCCCTTGCGACTGAGGAAAAGCCTCAGGTCATACAGTCCGGCATACTTGTAGTCGGCTTTGCCGTCCTGCGCCAGGTAACTGCGGAGCAGACTCGATTTCATCAGTATGGCCGATCCGAAGTCGAAGTCGTCGCGAATGCTACCCTCCTGATAGTCTATCGTGGGGTGTGCGGTGCGATCACCTTTAATCATGGTGTATCGGTCGGCGTACACAAGTGCCGCACCAGAGTCCTTTGCCACGCGCAACATCCTCTCCAAGGCAGTCTGTCCGAGCGTGGTGCCCTCCGGTTTGGTCAGCAGCAGAGCGTAGTCGGCCATAGCCCGCTGCGCTATTGCAGTCATCGTTGCGCTGCTCGTCGGTCTGTCCGCCACTATCGTGCGGCAGTCCGAAGGCAGCGTGGCCTCACCGTTCAGTCCGCTTTCCGGCACAATCAGGTATATCCGGCTCACGGCCTTGCTGTCGTGCAGCGTGGCCACCAGCGGTTCTATGCCGTCGTATGCTCCACACGCAATGAAGCAGTCTATCTTTTGTCTCATATTTTTTATGGTGGCTCTATAAGTTACCACCGTGATTTTGTTTAACGTTGGGTGATTTGCGTTTTGTCTTTCTTGCGGTCTGTAGTTATTCAGCAATAGCCCACGCACATGGGTATTCGCCATGAAAGGGCAGCTGCTTTGTATGTCTCCATTATGCTCTTTGTGACGCTCTTTGTGACGCTTCAAGCAGCTGCCCTTTCAGAGCGCAAATATTGCTGAATAGTCACCCTTACCCTCCAATAACTGCAAAATTAATCAAAAACTCCCGAAAAATGTCCCTTTGGCATTGAAATGTTCCGTGAGAAGAGCCGCTTACGCAAAATGGCGAGTGAAGAACCGTCGTCCTCAGTGCACCAATCGTCCACCAAGTGCAAAGGGAGTCTTAGTAGGGCCGTGCGTCCCCGCCGGCCCCTCGCTAATAGGGTAATCATTGGTGCTGAAACTCAGCTCGGTTTTGCCAATGGCGCGGGGACGCAGCGCCTACTATCAGCTTCATTCGCGCTGCGTCCTAAAAGCAAAATATCAAACCATTCTTGATGCAACCGCAACGATAAAAACGTGACATAAGAATCGAGCGCATCAATTTTGCCCGAAAATCATATCGATTTTGCCCAAAGATTGCATACATTTTTGCCTAAAATCGATGCGATTTTTCGCTACTCCTGAATCATGTTGTAAATCAATATATTGCAAGCGTGCTTATTTGAGAGCTGCCTTTTGATTGGCATGACGATAAATGTTGACGAAGTTGAAGCCTTAGTAGGCAAATCTTTGGCGCAGTGCATGAGGGAAGTAAATACAACCCAAGTCTCAGCCTTGGCGCAAAAGGGGAGTGTAACGGGACGTCTTAGTAGGCGCTGCGTCTCGCCCGACAAAGAGAACATAGAACGTTAAGCCCGATGTCCCCGTCATTTGTACGGGACGCAGCGCCTACTATAGGTGTCCAGCGCCCATGTTGTATAGTATTTGTCAAACAGTTAAAATATGATAAAACATCAAATATCGCTTGGACTTAACTAACAAATAGGTTATCTTTGTCGTCGAATCTATTAAGCGAAATCTACTAAATTACAGTTTACTATGTTTGATTCTGCAAAAAATATTAGCGTGACTGCCTGTGGCTATGTGTGCCATTCGGCATTAATCGCAATTTATCGGGGGGGGGGTAAGGCCGGTATTCGCCTTTGCTTCCGCACAGACCGTATCCGTGTCTGTGCAGTCCCTTGCAGCATCACAACACTTTCATGCAAATTTTCTGCGGACAACCTCCGCAGTTCCTTGGTGTGCGCCATAGGTTAATCCTGTGTGCGCACTATTTTTGCGTGCAACAAACTCAGCAAGAAACTAATTTCATCTATTAAAATACTACAAAATGAAACAAACATTACTAAACACTTTCCTTGTGGCAGCAGGGCTGCTCGCAGGAACAATGGGGGCGTTATTCCCTGCTACGACTTATGCTCAAACGAAAAAGATTTTAGCCTCTCAAAACTACGAATCGGCAACAGAGGCAGATTGGACGAGTCCTAATGGAACAATTTCTTTTAAGACAGGAGATGCAACCTATGGCAATTATGTGCAAATATCTCCGAGTGGAAACGGAAACCGCAGTGCCTATAAATCTGTAGAGTACAGTGCGACTTCAGATGGATATACGTCTGAAGAGATGAAGACTAAAGGTTATGTAATCGAGTTTGACGCATTGTTGAAAAGTGGAAATGTTGGAAACAGAAGCGTCTCGCAGTTTGTCGTTCCAACGACGTGGCCAAAATTGGACAAGAACGATGCTTTTTCAGGAAGTGATTATATCTTTTCTCTTTCGCAACCAACTCGTGATGCAAGTTCTTTTTCAACAACGTGGTATGTGAATGATTTGGCAAATACAACAGGGACAACTGTTACATTGGAAAACACAAAGTGGTATCATTACAAACTCGTGGTTACCACCACAGGAATAGACTATACAATAATTGACGGAACAACCTCTTTGGCCGAAGGAACTTTGAGTAAAGAAAGCGAAACGCTTCCCCAAATAAAGGGCTTTTGGACTTTGTTAGGTCGTGGATATGGCTCTCTCCAGTTTGACAATATGTCTATTTATGAATATTCGTCGAGTGCTGTAGCCAACGCCCCAACTATCACCCTTTCGGGCGTAAATGGCGCAGGGCGTTCCTATACAATCACGTTTGCCGAGGGAGAGACACTCTACTACCAGTTGCCTGAAGCTGATGAATATACAAAGGTAGCTGAAGGAACATCGGTGACGGTGAAGACAAGCACAAGCGGTACTTTGTCGGCCTATACAGAGAATGGTTCTGCTAAGTCTGCAACAGTGACAACCGAGGTCGATGCTACGGAAATAACACTCAACGCACCGACTTATGTGTTGTCAAACCTTTCGGATGGTTACGCCAAGGAGTACACGGTGAGTGTAGATAATAGCGATTTGCTGCTTGCCCCTACGGCAACTCTAAGTTATGTGTTCACTCCCAAAGATGGTAGCGCAGAGAGTGCAGTAGCACTTGCAAATGGAGGAACAATCAAGGCTACACAGGCTGGCACATACGTAATTACCGCGGCAGCCACAGGCTATACGTCAAGCACATTGACAATAGAGAACAACGTCTCGTATGTTTTGATGGATGAATACAACTTCAGCGCAATGACAGCCGATGACTTCTCTGATACAGAAATGTGGGAAGAAGGAACTGATGCCGATAGTAGATGGGGCTGGTCTGAAAGTTCTCCGGCGACAAAGTTCACGCTCAAAGAGCCGGCAACGAACGCCGCAAAAGCTTTCGACGGTTTGTCGCTGTTCACCGCACAAGCTCCCATCATATACCTTAATTATGGTTTGATGGCTCCTTACGCAATAGGCAATTATGGCAAAATTAATCTTACCAATGCTCTTGAGGGACAATATGCAGTCTATACGTATCTGAACAACTATGGAAAGAATACCAAGGTAAGTGTGGCAAACGCTACCGACGGCTATGCTCTGTACCGCTATTCTGACATATTGAAGGATATAAAGGTTTATAGCCCGTCAGATAAGGTGTCTAAACTCACCATCACTTCCGCCGGATATGCCACCTTTGCTCCTGCCGGAAACGTAACCATTCCTTCTGATGTTACCGCATATACCGTAACCGTCAACGACGACAACTCTTCAATCACTCTGAATGAGATAAGCTCCGACGCAGTGATTCCTGCTGGAACTGGTGTGTTGGTGGCTGGTGTAGAGGGCGAATATACCTTCAAAGGCACAACCGCCGACGCTTCAACGCTGACAGACAACGACCTGAAGGTGGCTGGCGAAAGCACAGTGGCTGACGGCAAGCAGTATGGTCTCGCACAGGTAGACGGCAAGGTTGGCTTCTACAAAATCGCGAGCGGCGACACTCTGACGGCTGGCAAGGCTTATCTGGAGGTTAGCGAGGAAAGCGCAGCCAAGATGTCGTTCTTCGCTCTCGACGGCGGACTCACTGGCATCAGCAGTGTTGAGGCAGCCAAGACGGCAAACTCAGCGTTCTACACACTGCAGGGCGTGAAGGTGGCTAAGCCTACCAAGGGCCTCTACATCATGGGTGGCAAGAAGGTTATCGTGAAGTGATAGGCTGCTGGTAGAACACACCAATAGCATTTGCATTCAAATAAAAACAAAGAAAGGACAAACAATATGGAAAAGAAGAAATATGAAATGCCCATCGTGGCTGTGGCCAACATCGAGGCCGAGTCGTTTTGCGCGGCAAGCATCTTGAACACTCTGAACAGTGAAACGGAGATCGCCGGCGAGTCAATGTTGTCGAAGGAGAACAAGGGCTTTGACATCTGGGGCGGTGACGAAGAAGAATAACGTCTCTATTTAAATCGCAACAAATGCGCAACGGGAGCGGCAGGCTACAGCGGCCAGTCGCTCCCGTTCGCTGTATACAGCCACGCATATCGTAAATAAATGGCATAAAGTTTGTTTGGTTGGATGAAAAGCAGTACCTTTGCACCGCATTTTTGCAAAGTACAATATTTTATCAACATTAACAAGGTATGAATCAATACGAAACCGTTTTCATTTTGACTCCCGTTTTGTCTGATGAACAGATGAAGGAAACGGTCGCCAAGTTCAAAACCGTCCTCACCGACAACGGTGCAGAGATTGTGAACGAAGAGACCTGGGGACTTAAGAAGATGGCTTATGCTATCGAGAAGAAATCGACTGGCTTCTACTGCCTGATCGAGTTTAAGGCAGAGCCGACAGTGATTAAGACTCTTGAAACTGCATTCCGTCGCGACGAGAAAGTGATTCGCAACATCGTTGTGAAGCTCGACAAGTACGCTGCTGAGTATGCAGAGAAGAGAAGAAAGAAGTACGCTAAAACAGAGGAGGCTTAAACTATGGCACAGGAATCAGAAATAAGATATTTGACTCCACCTTCAGTGGACACAAAGAAGAAGAAGTATTGCCGTTTCAAGAAGAGCGGTATCAAGTATATTGACTACAAGGATCCTGAGTTCTTGAAGAAGTTCCTCAACGAGCAGGGCAAGATTCTTCCCCGTCGCATCACCGGAACATCTCTGAAGTATCAGCGTCGTGTGGCTCGCGCCATCAAGCGTGCCCGCCAGATCGCATTGCTTCCTTACGTAACTGACTTGATGAAATAAAACAGGAAAGGAGACAAGGCAATATGGAAATTATACTGAAAGAGGATATCCTGGGTCTGGGATTCAAGAACGATATAGTAGAAGTTAAGTCTGGCTATGGCCGCAACTACCTCATCCCCCAAGGTAAGGGTATCGTTGCAACGGCTTCGGCAAAGAAGATTCTCGCTGAGAACCTGAAGCAGCAGGCTCACAAGCTGGCCGCTCTGAAGGAAGCTGCCGAGAAGAAGGCTGAGGCTCTGAAGGGCGTGGCTCTGACAATTTCTGTAAAGGTGAGCGCAACTGGTGTTGCCTACGGTTCTGTAGGTAGCGCACAGGTGGCTGACGAGCTGAAGAAGCTCGGTCATGAGATTGACCGCAAGATTATCAGCATGAGCGACATCAAGAAGGTTGGCGAGTATGTAGCAACCGTTCACTTCCACAAAGAAGTGGCTGTTGAGATACCTGTCAAGGTGGTTGACGAGAACGCAACCGTAGAGGTCGCTCCCAAGGCTGAAGAAGCTCCTGTAGCTGAGGCTCCAGTGGCTGAAGAGGCAGCTCCCGCAGCAGAATAATAGGCTGTAAAGCGACAATTACGCATAAGAATGAAAAATCCCGGCTTCGCAAGAGCTGGGATTTTTTCATTCTTATGTGTTTGTTGTTTTCTGATTCATCATTTGGGGGCAGTGGATTTTCTCGGTTGCAAAGCTCTGGTGCAGTGCATGATGGAAAGTAAAACGAAGTCCAAGTATCAGGGAACATGGGAGGCTTAGTAGGCGCTGTCTACTACATGGAATCAAAAAAGCGGAACACACTGCGTAGAGAAGACCGCTCGGGTGCTTCTTTCAGTGTGTTCCGCCTTTCGTATGGCGTTTGCTTTGCGTTTAGAATGGCAGGTCGTCGGTGCTGTTGCTGTCAGCAGGAGCGGCAGATGCAGGAGGGAACGGCGCATCGTTGGCTGGAGCTGAGGCCGGTGCAGCAGGCTGTGCAGGTGCAGCGGCAGGCTGCTGAACGTTGCGGTTTATAGCCCATGCGTTAATCTGGTTGTACCATCTTCCGTTGTATTCGTGAGCGTCGATGTCGAACGAAACGGTCAGCTCTTCACCTGTCTGTATGTTGAAGTTGTTGATTTTCTCTTCTCCGAACACCCTGAAGCAGCATTTGCGTGGGAACTGGTCGTGAGTCTCTATTACGAAATCCTGTGACTTCCAAGGGTTTCCTGTGCGTGCAGACACACCGCTGCTTGCTGGCAGAACAGCGATTATCTTTCCTGTAATTTCCATTTTTATTGCTTTTGTTTATGGTTTGTTTGTCTTAGAAATAAGCACTTGCGAAATTACAAAAATAGTTTTAAAGAGTGGAACTTTCCGTTGATATTTTTGCTTCTGCCGCACTTATTTCGTATTTTTGTAGTCTATAATTGGAGGTGGGTTTTATAAATTACCACCGCAACAAACGACAAGATATTATGGGTTACGTTTTGCCGCCTTTTGGACTCTTTCCGGTGCATATCGCCACCGCGCAAGGTCGTAATGCTCGCATTGCTGCCTCGACTGCTGACGATATGCTGGTGGGGAGATAGTGTCGAAATCCGGCAACGCTAATTTATAGAACCCACCCGAAATGAAAAGAAACAAGAAAATAAGCCATGAGATTTACAGTATCAAGTACACTGCTTAGCAGCAAGCTCGTTGCCCTTTCAAGGGTTATAAACTCAAAGAATTCGCTCCCGATTCTGGCGGACTTTATATTTGATGTCCGTGGAAACGTTTTGAACCTCACCGCTTCGGACAGCGAAAACACCATGCGAACATCGCTCGAACTGGTGTCAAGCGACGGTGATGTGACATTCGCCATAGGCAGCCACGACCTGCTTGAGGCAGTGAAGGGATTCTCCGAGCAGCCGATATCCATTGACATAAATAAGGAAAGCAAACTGGCCACCATAAGTTACCAGAACGGACAGTTCTCTCTGCCGATTGAAGACGCTGACGAATTTCCACAGCCACAGGCGTTGAGCGACGACGCAAAGGTGATAAACATTCCCTGCAATATGCTTGCGGACAATATCAACCGTTCGCTTTTTGCCACCGCACAGGACGAACTGCGCCAGGTGATGAACGGCATATACTTCGACTTGACCCCGGAGTGTCTGGTTATCGTGGCAAGCGACGGTCACAAACTGGTGCGCAACAAACTGCTCAACGTGAAGAGCGACACTCCCACATCGTTTGTACTGCCCAAGAAACCGGCTACACTGCTGAAGAATCTTCTCGGAAAGAACGACACCAACGTGTCGATAACGTTTGACGACCGCAGTGCGGAGATTGATTTCGAGGACGGAATACTCTCGTGCCGACTCATTGAAGGACGCTACCCCAACTACAACTCTGTGATTCCGCAGGGCAATCCCAACCAGGTGACGGTTGACCGTCAGGCTCTGCTCAGTGCACTGCGCCGTGTGCAGACATTCGCAAGCGAGTCGAGCAACCTCATCCGTTTCCATTTGGAACCGGGACTGTTGCAGTTGGACGCTGAAGACTTCGACTTCTCCAAGACAGCAACGGAGAAGATGGTGTGCGAATATACGGGTCAGCCCATGAACATCGGTTTCAAGGGTACGTCGTTCATTGAGATACTGTCCAACTTCGATTGCTCCGAAGTGATAATCCAGTTGGCCGACCCGAGCCGTGCAGGACTTGTATTGCCATCGGAGCAGCCTGAAAACCAGGATGTGCTCATGCTTATGATGCCGATGCTTATCAACTAACAAACAGGTGGACGTGGCATTATGAAACTGAATTTACAGAAACCGCTTGTCGTATTCGATTTGGAAACGACGGGACTCGACATCGTTAAGGACCGCATAATACAGATTTCATATATAAAGGTGAATCCTGACGGAACCGAAGAGCGCGGCGACCACATAATAAACCCGGGGCAACCGATACCCGAAGAGGTGTCGCAGCTCACGGGAATAACCGATGCCGATGTGGCTGACAAACCTTCGTTCAAGGACTTGGCGGCAAATCTGAGCGCGACATTCAAGGGGTGCGACTTCGCAGGATTCAACTCCAACCACTTTGATGTGCCTGTTCTTGCCGAAGAGTTTCTCCGTGCAGGAATTGATTTCGACTTCCGGAAGTGTCGTCTCATAGATGCGCAGACCATATTCCACAAGATGGAACGGCGCAACCTTGCCGCTGCATACAAGTTCTATTGCGGTCGCGAGATGGAAGACGACTTTGAAGCGCACCGTGCCGACCAGGATACGGAGGCAACCTACCGTGTTCTTATGGGTGAACTCGACAAGTATTCTGCCGAGACAGAGCCGGATCCCGCCCGTCAGTTGAAGAACGACATGGACTTCCTGGCCGAGTTTTCACGCCAGAACAACAATGTGGACTTCTCCGGACGCATAGTTTGGGCTGACGCAAAAGGCGCAGACGGTAAGGTGATGAAGGACAAAAACGGCAATCCTGTGCAGGTGGAGGTGTTCAACTTCGGCAAGCACAAGGGCGAACCGGTGGCAAAGGTGTTGCGCTACGACCCCGGCTATTTCAGCTGGATGCTCGCCGGCGACTTTACCTACGACACCAAGCAGGTGCTGACACGCATCAGACTCCGTGAAAGCAAACTGTTGAAGGCATAATTATAGAAACCATCAAATGACAATGCTAAAGGGCAAGCACATAGTCTTGGGGATAACAGGCTCAATCGCAGCCTACAAGGCGTGTCTGATAATCCGGTCGCTGGTGAAGCGCGGTGCGGAGGTTCAGGTGGTCATAACCCCTGCCGGCAAGGAGTTTATCACTCCCATAACGCTGTCGGCACTGACGCAGAAACCGGTGATAAGCGACTTCTTCTCGCAGCGCGACGGCACATGGCACAGTCATGTGGCTCTCGGACTGTGGGCCGATGCCATGCTGGTGGCTCCGTGTACGGCATCCACGCTCGGCAAGATGGCCAACGGTATTGCCGACAATATGCTTATCACTACCTATCTGTCAATGAAAGCCCCAGTGTTCATCGCTCCGGCGATGGATTTGGACATGTATTCCCATCCCACAACGCAGCAGAACATGGAGCGGTTGCAGTCGTTTGGCAATCATATAATAGAACCTCAGAGCGGTTTCCTTGCCAGTGGACTTGAGGGTAAGGGACGTATGGAGGAACCGGAGGCGATAGTGGATGCACTCGACGCATATTTTTCTGAAAAGGAAGGTGACCTCTGCGGCAAGCGGATAATGATTACCGCAGGTTCCACGTGTGAGAAGATAGACCCGGTGAGGTTCATCGGAAACTATTCAACAGGCAAGATGGGCTTTGCCCTTGCCGCAGAATGTGCGCGCCGTGGAGCAGATGTCACCCTTATAGCCGGCCCGGTAGCGTTGCAGACGCCTGACAAACGCATAAAAAGGATTGACGTTGAGAGTTGCGAACAGATGCGCAAGGCTGCTGTGGAAACCTTTCAGCAGATGGATGCCGCCATATTGTGCGCAGCCGTGGCCGATTTCAGGCCGGAAAGCGTAGCGGAACGCAAGATAAAACGCGAGGGAGACGACCTCGTGCTTCGCCTTGTGCCTACGAATGACATTGCCGCAGAGCTTGGCCGGATGAAGCGCAACGACCAGCGGCTTGTGGGTTTTGCACTTGAAACAAACGACGAAGAAGCCAACGCTGAGAGCAAACTGGAGCGCAAGAACTTCGACTTCATCGTGCTTAACTCACTGCGCAACGAGGGCACATGTTTCCGTTCCGACCAGAATCAGATAAGCATCATAAGCCGTAACGGCAAGAAAGACTTCCCGAAGAAGGCCAAGAGTGAGGTGGCAAAAGACATTGTGGATGAACTCGGTGCTATCGTTTAACCATACTGCGTTATGAATTTGTTGAGAGCAATAGTCTTCGTTCAGATGCTTGTGGCGGCCGTTAGCACATATTCGCAGGAGCTGCAAGCCAAGATAAACATAAACCACGCTAAGGTCGGAACTACCGATGTCGCCGTGTTTGACAACCTTGAGCAAACCTTGACCCAGTTTGTCAATGAGCGGCAGTGGACCGATTTGCAGTTCCAGAAGAACGAACGCATAGTGTGCAGCTTCAACATAACCATCAACAAGTATGACAAGACGACCAACACCTTTGAGTGTTCGGCCATGATACAGGCCAACCGGCCGGTGTACAATGCCCAATACACGAGTGTTCTTTACAACAACCGCGACGTGGACTTCAACTTCGTGTTCGCCCAGTTCGACCAACTCAACTTCAACGAGGAGACTGTTGACAACCAGTTGACGGCTCTTTTTGCCTATTACGCCTACCTTATCATAGGACTCGATCTTGACAGTTTCGCTCCCATGGGCGGCACAGACATACTGCAACGTTGTATGAATCTTGTGAACAACGCCCAGAATCTGGACTTCACGGGATGGAAAGCATTTGAGAACAGCAAGAACCGTTTTGCGATAATCAACGACTATCTCGACGAAGGGATGAAGTCTTTCCGCCAACTTCAGTACGACTATTACCGTCAGGGTCTTGACGAGATGGCAAACAATGTGGAACGCGGGCGCACCAATGTGACCACCGCCTTGGAGAACGACCTGAAGAAAGCCCACGAAGACAAACCGTTGAGTCTGCTGCCCCAGATATGGACAGACTACAAACGCGACGAACTGGCCAATATATATAAAGGTAAAGGTACGCAAAAGGAGAAAGAATCGGTGTATGACCTCCTTTCCGGCATAAATGCGTCACAGAGTAACGCATGGAACAAAATCAAGGAATGACCAATGCTAAAGCAACTTTACATAAGCAACTTCACTCTTATTGACACGCTCGACATCAAGTTCAATCCCGGCTTTTCGGTGATAACGGGTGAGACGGGCGCCGGTAAGAGCATCATTCTTGGAGCTATCGGACTGCTGCTCGGTCAGCGAGCCGACACGAAAGCCATAAAGACGGGTAGTTCCAAGTGTGTTATCGAGGCCCATTTCGACCTGTCCAGATATGGACTGAAGGACTTCTTTGACAACAATGACATAGAATACGACGACACCGACTGCATCATACGTCGCGAACTTGCCGCTTCGGGCAAGAGTCGTGCGTTCATCAACGACACGCCGGTGGCTCTGGCTCTGCTCAAGGAACTGGGCGAAAAACTCATTGACGTGCATAGTCAGCATCAAAATCTGCTCATAGGCAAGCAGGATTTCCAGCTTGACGTTGTAGACATCATTGCGGGCAACGGAAAAGACAAGGCCGTCTACGCATCCTCTTACGCCCATTTTCAAGACCTAAACAGACGTCTCGCGGAACTTAAGTCGGCCATTGAGCGCGACAGGGCTAATGCTGACTTTCTTCAATTCCAGTTTGACGAGCTTTCCAACGCCAATCTTTCCGACGGAGAACAAGAGGAACTGGAGCGCAAATCAGACGCGATGAGTCATGCCGAAGACATAAAGCGAGCCTTTTATGAAGCCGACAATGTGCTGTCTGCCGACGGAACAGGAGTGGTGGAGAGCTTGAAGTCGGCCTCCAGTGCTCTGCACAGCATCGGGAAGGTGTTGCCTTCAGCCGAAGAAATGGCAGGACGGATGGACAGTTGCTATATAGAACTGAAGGATATTTCGGGCGAAATAGGTTCTTGTCTGGAGGACATAGACTTCAATCCCTCCGAACTTGACAGTGTAAACGCCCGGCTTGACACCATCTATGGTTTGCAGAAAAAATACCATTGCGACACTGTTGCGGAACTTATAGCGCGTCGAGATGAACTGGGAAGCCAACTGTCGCACATAGAAAATAGCGACGAAGAGTTGGCGGCCATGCAGGCTGAACTTGAAAAGGTGCGGGAGGAGTGCCAGAAACAGGCCAAAGCATTGAGCGCAAGCAGACAGAAGGCGGCCAAAACCGTGGAGAAATCGATGCTCACACAGCTTCGCACACTCGGTATGCCCAACGTTCGTTTTGAGGTGGCCATTGAACAGGGCGACCTTACGCCGTCAGGCTTTGACCGTGTAGCGTTCCTTTTCAGTGCCAACACAAGCACTACGCTGCAACCTGTGGAGCACGTGGCTTCGGGAGGTGAAGTGGCGCGAGTGATGCTTTCGCTCAAGGCGATGATAAGTGGTGCAATCAAGTTGCCAACTATAATCTTTGACGAGATAGACACTGGTGTCAGTGGAAAGATTGCGGAGCAGATGGCTCAGATAATGCAACAGATGGGACAAGCTGACCGCCAGGTGATTTGTATAACCCACCTGCCGCAGATTGCCGCTCTCGGTACAACCCATTATAAAGTGTACAAGACTGAAACCTCCGAAGGCACTACAAGCCGTATGCAGCAGCTTAGTGACGACGAACGAGTGAGGGAGATTGCCCAGATGCTTAGTGGAAGCGACGTGACAGAGGCTGCCATAAGCAACGCAAAAGAACTGTTGAAGAAATGAAAAAGCAAATACTTCTTGCCGTAATAGGTGCGGTGCTGGTGTCAACACCGCTGTTTGGACAGCAACCCAAGTGGGCGAAGAAGGTGTCCAAAGCCGTGTTCACGCTGAAAAGTTTCGGTACTGACGGTGCTTTGATTGGCAGTTCCAACGGCTTTTTCGTGGGAACTGACGGTGAGGCCGTAGGGTGTTTTGCCCCTTTCCGAGGTGCTTCACGTGCAGTGACCATAGATGTTCGGGGCAAGGAACGCCCAGTTGGCAGTATCATTGGTGGCGACGAGATGTACGACGTAGCCAAATTCAATGTTGCCACTGCCGGCGACGCTGCTCTTACGGTGGCCTCTTCTGCTCCGGTTGAGGGCGAGAAAGTGTGGTTGATAGCACATTCCAAGACGAAGAGTCTGGAGGAAATCGCTGGTGAAGTGGTCAGAATTGAGACCGTGAGAGATAGCAATGCGTATTATACCCTTCGCCTTAAAGCTCCTGTTGACGCAGCCGGAGCACCGATATTTAACGAAAATGGTGAGGTCATAGCACTGCTTCAGCGTCCGGCAAATGACAGTGACACGCTGAATTACGCTGCAGGAATCCAACTCGCCACACGAATGAAAGCCACGGGATTGAGCATCAACGACCGTGCTTTGAGGCAGACGAGGGTAAAGAAAGCGTTGCCTACGGAACTGGGGCAGGCCACGCTGACCATGTATATAGCCGCGCAGACTCTCGATTCTGCTGACTATGCAACGCTCGTAGGTGACTTTATCACAATGTATCCCAAGGCTCCGGACGGATATATCTACCGTGCGCAGATGGAGACCGGAGCTGGCAAGTTCGCAGAGGCTGCGGCCGATATGGAAAAGGCCATAAGCCTGTCTGACAAGAAAGATGTGGCGCACAATGAATACGCCAAACTGATATACCAGAAAGAGGTGTTCAAGAGAGACAAACCGTATGCCGGATGGAGTCTCGACAAGGCTGCCGATGAGGCCGACAAGGCTTATGAGGCCAGTCCGATGCCGGTCTACAGGGAACTGAAAGCCCGCATCCGTTTCGCCCAAAAGCACTATGATGAGGCTTACGAACTGTTTTCCGAACTGGCAAACACTAATCTGCGCAGTGCGGAGCTGTTCTACAGTGCGTCACGGTGCAAGGAACTGCTTGGCGATACCGCTGCTATGGTCAGCTTGCTCGACAGTGCCGTCAACACCTTTAGCAAGCCTTATCTGAAAGCGGCTGCGCCATACATTCTGGCAAGGGCGCGGGGAATGGTGAAGACTGGTAAGTATCGTGCTGCGGTGTTGGACTACAACGAATACGAAAAGCTGTTGCCAACAGAGGTGAGCGATGGTTTCTACTATGAACGCGAGCAGGCCGAACTGGCAGGAAACTTGTATCAGCAAGCCATTGACGACCTCGACAAGGCGATAAGTCTCAATCCAAAGACCGCAATCTACTATGCCGAGAAGGCAATGGTGGAGGTTAGGGTTGGACTGTATGACAAGGCGGAGGCTACAGCACGCGAGTGCATAGCCGTAGACAGCCAGTTGAGCGATGGCTACCTGTTTCTTGGACTTGCCCAATGTCTGAAAGGTGACAAGGTCAAAGGTACTGAAAACCTTCGCAAGGCCAAGGAACTCGGCAATGTACAGGCCGACGGACTGATAGAGAAGTATGGAGATGGTGGAGGCAAATAGAACTGTTACTGTCGGTGCAATGCCTTAAAGGCGACACATTTCCAATGACTTGCAGAACATTTCTCGATTAATAATGTTAACTTTGCAACGATCTTTTATATAAAAAACATTTATGCCGGAAATATCTGACCGCGGCATTGAGATGCCGGAGTCGCCCATTAGGAAACTTGCACCGCTGGCTGCGGCTGCAAAGAAGAGGGGCGTAAAGATTTATCACCTCAACATAGGACAGCCAGATCTGCCCACACCCCAAGTGGGTCTTGACGCATTGAAGCACATAGACCGCACAATCCTTGAGTATTCACCGTCGCAGGGTTATCTGAGCTATCGCGAAAAGCTCACCCACTACTATGCGAAGTATGACATAAACGTGGATGCCGACGACATTATAATAACCTCCGGCGGAAGTGAAGCCGTGCTTTTCGCGTTCATGTCATGCCTTAATCCTGGCGACGAGATTATCGTTCCCGAACCCGCTTACGCCAACTATATGGCCTTTGCCATATCGGCAGGCGCAAAGATACGCACGATTGCCACTACGATAGAGGAGGGCTTCTCGCTTCCAAAGGTTGAGAAGTTTGAGGAACTCATCAACGACCGCACGCGTGCCATAATGATTTGCAACCCCAACAACCCTACCGGTTATCTGTATACGCGCAGGGAGATGAACCAGATACGCGATTTGGTGAAGAAGTACGACCTTTATCTCTTTTCCGATGAGGTATATCGCGAGTACATCTATACCGGTTCGCCCTACATAAGTGCCTGTCATCTGGAGGGAATAGAGCAAAACGTGATACTGATTGATTCCGTTTCCAAGCGTTATTCAGAGTGCGGAATACGAATCGGTGCACTGATTACGAAGAATAAGGATGTGCGCAAGGCCGTGATGAAGTTCTGTCAGGCTCGTCTGTCGCCCCCTCTCATAGGCCAGGTAGTGGCCGAAGCGTCGCTCGATGCACCGGAGGAATACTACCGCGACGTGTATGACGAGTATGTAGAGCGGCGCAAATGTCTCATAGACGGACTGAACCGCATACCCGGAGTATATTCGCCCATCCCTATGGGAGCATTCTATACGGTGGCAAAATTGCCTGTTGACGACAGTGAGGAATTTTGCCGGTGGTGCCTGTCGGAGTTCAACTATGAAGGCGAAACGGTGATGATGGCTCCGGCAGCCGGGTTCTATACCACTCCGGGAGCTGGAAAGAACCAGGTGCGCATAGCCTACGTGTTGAACAAGGAAGACCTTACGCGTGCCCTTGAGGTGCTCCGAAAGGCGTTGGAGGCTTATCCCGGACGTGTAGACAGCAACGATTAGGCTTTTCCATTTCTTGTACCTCAGCATGAACTTCCCCTTATTTATAGCGAAAAGGATATTTAATGACAAGGGCGGCCGCCAGAAGGTGAGTCGCCCTGCCATACGCATAGCCACGATGGGAGTTGCCATTGGCCTCGCCGTGATGATTGTGACCGTATCGGTGATTGTCGGTTTCAAGCACACGATACGCGACAAGGTCATTGGCTTCGGCAGTCATATCCAAGTGACCAACTTCCTTTCCATACAGAGCGTAGACACTAATCCCATTTGCGTCAACGACAGCATGATGCGTGTGCTTGGCAAGGTCGAAGGTGTAGCTCATGTGGAGAGGTATGCCATCACTCATGGCATATTGAAAACCGACTCCGACTTCATCGGCATTGCATTTAAGGGCGTAGGGCCGGAATACAGTCTCGATTTCCTGCGTGCAAATATGGTGGAAGGCAGTCTGCCGAAGTTTAGTGATACGAGTAGTGGACAGAAACTTGTGCTCTCAAAGATGACAGCCGACAAGTTGAGGCTCAAGGCCGGTGACAAGGTGTTTGCCTACTTTATTACCGGCGACAATGTGAGGGCACGGCGCTTTACCGTGAGCGGTGTCTACCGTACCAATATGACCCAGTTTGACCAAGCAATCTGTTTCACTGATCTTTATACAGCCGTGAAACTTAACGGTTGGAACGCCGACCAGTGTTCCGGAGCGGAACTCCTTGTCAGCGATTTCGACAAGTTGGAGAGCGTTGCGTCGCAGGTGGTGGCCAAGGTAAACCGCACTTCCGACAAGTATGGCGACACCTATTCCTCGCAAACCGTCTATGAAGCTTATCCTCAGATATTCTCTTGGCTCAGTCTCCTGGATATAAACGTTTGGATAATACTGGCTCTGATGATGTGTGTGGCCGGATTCACAATGATTTCTGGGCTGCTTATCATCATTTTGGAGCGCACCCAAATGATAGGTGTGCTCAAGGCATTGGGCGCAAACAACACATCCGTGCGCCGCACATTCCTCTGGTTTGCCGTCTTCATCATAGGTCGCGGAATACTTTGGGGCGACTTGGTTGGCATCGGACTTGTTGTCTTGCAACAGCAAACCGGTCTTGTTCACCTCGATCCCGCCAGCTATTACGTCAGCACCGCACCAGTTGAACTCCATATTCCTTTCATCATTCTGCTCAACGTTGCAGCCCTGTTGATAAGCGTGTTTGTCCTTATAGCTCCGAGCTATCTCGTCACGCGCATACGTCCTGCCAAGTCGATGCGCTACGAGTAGTAATCATAACGAGGTATAGTCTCGATGTCCGATGAGGTATAACCTTGAAGGCAAGTGATGTCAAAAATGAGATGGGGATTTGCTGAGTTCTATTCCACTTATACCTCAGGCATACATTCCATGTGTATGGGAAAGATTGTGAATGCCATGCGAAGGTGGAGAATGAAAAAACATTAGGTAATGTTCAAGGATGACTTACGCAACCTTTGAACATTACTTATTTTTGCGTTCTTATTTGTCGTGGCGACATTCCAAGTTCTCTCCGCACATACTTGCCGAAGAAAGAGATGTTGTTGAAACCTATCTCGGTGGCTATCTCCTTTATACTACGGTCTGACAATGTGAGCATGTTCTTTATGTAGTTCACTGTGATGCCGTTGATTATTTCAGATGCAGTTCTGCCACTCTGTCGTTTGCAGATTGACGAGAGATATTTTGGCGTTATGCAGAGAGCCTCGGCGTAATGCTTCACCTCTCTTTCCCGGGGACACTCATGGGCGAGCATTTGGGTGAACCGTTTGAATATCACCTCGGCAGACGAGAAATTGTATGTGGAGTCTTGCAGTTGCAGATTGGGCATCAGATAGTCATATAACTCGAAGAGCAGTGATTGCAGCAGGTGCTTTATGATTAGTGCATGATGCTCCAGATGGGTCTGTGCCAGCTTCCTCTTGATGATGGAGAAATTGAAGAGAAAGTTTTCCGCCGTTTCTTCTTCCAGATGGATTACCGGATTGCGGGTGACAGCCTGTCCTATGTCCCAGTAGTTGCCGGCCAGGAAGAATACGGTCTCGAAATAGTTTGGCGACATGATCATGCCTTGGCACTTGAAGTCGGGACTAATCATGATGTTGTTTATGAAAACATTTGGACGGCCAATCAGAAAGTCGTTTTCCCCAACGTGCACTTCCTTTCCTTCCACTGTGCAATATGCCTTGCCCGACGTGCATAGCAGCGTCACATAGCTCTCTGCCTGTACATTCTCTGGAGGGTTTTCCGCAAGGTTCTCGAAGATATAAACGTCAGAGTCGCCGATGTTCTCAAACTGCCGTAAGTAGTCTTTTTCTGTTTTCATACGAGGTGATGCTTTGGTTGTTATATGTATGGTTCTGTAAATCAGCCAAAGATAATTTATATGGCCTCCCATTTGCAAAAGTAGAACATTTTGCCGCACGCCAAGTGTTATTAAACGGCACGAAAATGTTCTCATTGGCTAAATGTGCAATCTGTGTGGATTGATAGGACACTTATGTAGCTTTAGGTCGTATGATAAAGCCGTGTGAAAGGGCTTACTTTGCAGCCGATTTTGGAACTATCAGACAAAAATGTAATATGGAAAAAGTGAGTTTGGTTGCCGTGGCTATAAGTCTGTCACTCTTCGCGAGTTGCGGCAAAAAGGAAAGTAAGCAGGAGACGGTTGAGGCCGTAAACGTTAAGGAGATGACTGTAGGAGCAAATAGTTTCTCTGAGACTGAAGGCAATTATAGCTATTCGGGAACAGTGGAGGAGGAGAGCGGTTCTTCCCTTAGCTTCACTACGGGCGGCACTATCACGCATCTGCGTGTAAAGGTAGGCGACAGGGTGAACAAGGGGCAGTTGATAGCCTCCGTTGACCCGACCCAAGTGAAGAACAGTTATGAGATGGCTCATTCCACCAAGATGCAAGCCGAAGATGCTTTCAGGCGTATGAAGCAGCTCCATGACAAGGGGAGTCTGCCCGACATCAAGTGGGTGGAGGCACAGAGCCAGCTCCAGCAAGCAGTTTCTGCCGAGGCCATCGCCCGCAAGAGTCTTGCCGACTGCAACCTCTATGCACCCTTCAGCGGTGTTGTCTCGGAGAAATATGTTGAGGTGGGACAGAACGCTGCCCCGGGAATGCCCGTCGTGAAACTCGTTACTACTAACGTGCTGAATGTGAAAATATCAGTTCCTGAGAGTGAGATGACAGGCATCCACGTCCATCAACGAGCCAGAATACAGGTGCAAGCCCTTGGCAGCAAGCGATACGAAGGCTTCGTGGTGGAGAAAGGAGTCATTGCCGACCCGATATCCCGTTCCTATAGCGTGAAGATTCGGGTGGAGGATACAGACAAAGCCTTGCTTCCTGGCATGGTTTCGCAAGTTAGCCTTGGCAATATGGATGCTTCTTCGTCAAGCCATGTTTCCACAGACATAGTGATACCGGCGTCGCTTGTTCAGATAGCCGACGACAACAGTCATTTTGTATGGATTGACGAGGGTGGAAAGGCCGTGCGCCGCAGCATCACCCTTGGTGAGTATCGGAGCAATGGAGTGGTTGTCGCAAGCGGATTGAGTCGTGGTGACAAGCTTATTGTCGAGGGACAACAGAAAGTATGTACGGGAATGAAAGTGAAGAGTGAAGAAGCAACGCTCGGCGGCCGAAGGGAAAGCCAACGAAGAGTGAAGAATTCAAGTGCTTTGCACGACAAGAAATAGAACACGATGAAAAAGAAACGAAATATAGTGGAATGGGCGATGCACTACCGCCAGATCATCATTGTGGTGGTGTGCAGCCTCGTCGCCTTCGGCATCTATAGCTTGCCGAACATGCGCAAGAACGAGTTCCCTGATTTTACCATTCGCCAGGGCATTGTCGTGGCGGTGGCTCCCGGCAATACTGCCCAAGAGATGGAACTGCAGGTGACCAAGCCTCTTGAGAACTACATCTTCTCCTACAAGGAGGTGAAGAAAGAAAAGACTTACTCCATG
>CAVGKZ010000028.1:0-25795 GCA_963630025.1 bacterium
ATAGCGGGCTATGTGACTGAAAAGAAGTCGCAAAAACGACAAAAAGACAGGGCATCAAAAACTACAGAATGTACATCTGCAAACTTGTGGAAGTTATTCTTTGAACATTACTTAGTGACGGTAAACGTACAACGTCGTTTTTTACCGGCACTTATGGTAATGGGAGGCATAGCCGACCAAATATGATAACCACATATCAGGAATGACTTATGGACGATGATCAGAAAAAACGCGAGGCCGCTGACGAGAAAATGATAGACGATGCCTTCCGGCATCTGTTGGACACCTACTTGGCTTCGAGCCACAGGAAGAAGGTAGACATAATAACCAAGGCATTCAACTTTGCCCGTCAGGCGCACAAAGGAGTGCGCCGTCTGTCGGGAGAGCCATATATCATGCACCCCATTGCCGTGGCGCAGATTGCCTGCGAGGAGGTTGGTCTGGGTTCGACGAGCATTTGTGCTGCACTGTTGCACGATGTGGTGGAGGATACTGACTACACTACGGAGGACATTGAGAATATCTTCGGGGCAAAGATAGCCCAGATTGTAGACGGACTTACCAAAATCAGCGGCGGTATCTTCGGCGAACAGGCTTCAGCACAGGCAGAAAACTTCAAGAAACTGCTGCTCAACATGAGCGATGACATAAGGGTTATCCTCATAAAGATATGTGACCGTCTGCACAATATGCGCACTCTGGCCAGTCAACCGGCCAACAAACAATATAAGATAGCAGGGGAAACGCTCTATATCTATGCTCCTTTGGCCAACCGTCTTGGCCTCAACAAGATTAAAATTGAACTTGAAGACCTGAGTTTCCGCTACGAACATCCTGACGCATACGCCGCCATTGAGCAGAAACTCGCCTCCACACAAGCCTCACGTCACACTCTTTTTGACCAGTTTACGGCTCCCATCGAGCAGGCTCTTGACGAGATGGGCATCAAATATGTCATAAAGGAACGCGTAAAGAGTCCGTATTCCATTTGGAATAAGATGCAAAACAAGCACGTGACGTTCGAGGAAATCTATGATATACTTGCAGTCAGGGTTATCTTCACGCCTCATGACCGTGCCAACGAGATAAACGAGTGCTTCAATATCTACGTTGCCATAAGCAAAATATACAAGTCGCATCCCGACAGGCTGCGTGACTGGCTCAACCATCCCAAGGCCAACGGCTATCAGGCACTTCACGTGACGCTCATGTCCAAGCAGGGTCGATGGATTGAGGTACAGATACGTTCCGACAGGATGGACGAGATAGCCGAACAGGGCTTTGCCGCTCACTGGAAATACAAGGAGGGCGAGGAAGGTGCAACGGGTGACAGCGACGCAGAACTGAACGACTGGCTGCACACAATCAAGGAGATTCTTGACGATCCGCAGCCGGATGCAATGGATTTCCTTGATGCCATAAAGCTGAATCTGTTCTCTTCAGAGATTTTTGTGTTCACACCTAAGGGTGAAATCAAGACCATGCCGGCAGGTTGTACGGCTCTCGATTTTGCTTTTTCCATACACACATTCCTCGGAAGCCATTGCATCGGTGCAAAGGTAAACCACAAGCTCGTGCCTTTGAGCCATAAGTTGAAGAGTGGAGACCAGGTGGAGATTCTCACTTCCAAGTCGCAACACGTGCAGCCGTCGTGGATTAACTTCGCGTCAACGGCCAAGGCTAAGGCTAAGATACAGGCAATACTGCGGCGCAACGGACGCGAAGTGCAGCGTCAAGGCGAGGATTTGCTCACGGATTTTCTCAAGAAAAACAATATAGAATACTCCAATTCTGTTGTTGATCAGCTTGTTTCGTTCCACGACCTCGACCGTCGCGACGAGTTTTTCCAGGCTCTCGGAGAGAAGATAATACTGCTTGGCGACAACGATGTTGACGAGTTGAACGGCAAGCACCGCAAGGAAAAGAAATCAAAGGGATGGCGCAAGTATGTGCCTTTCCTCAATTCGGGCAAGTCGCGCGACGAGGACGTGGAAAGCACCGAACTGTTTGTGGTGCCAGAAAAGTTCAACCGCAAGAAGCCAATCTATCTGACAGACGACAATATCGGGCAGTACAAGTTCATGCACTGCTGCCACCCCATTCCCGGTGACGATATTCTCGGTTTCATAGACAACAAGAAAGAGATTGAAATCCACAAGCGTTCGTGTCCTGTGGCGGCCAAACTCAAGTCGAGCTATGGCAACAGAATACTTGACGCGAAGTGGGATATGCACCGCCGACTGTTCTTTGACGCCACCGTGCACTTGTTGGGAATAGACCACATAGGTATGCTTAATGAGGTCACGGGCATCATTTCCCACCAGTTGAACGTCAACATACACAAGGTAACAATCACCTGCGACGACGGTATCTTCGACGGAACGTTTGAACTTCGGGTGCACGACCGCTCTGACGTTAAGGTCATTATCGACGGCCTAAAGACAATCGAAGGCATCCAGGAGGTTGCGCAGATATAGTAATTGAAATTATGAAACGAACGTTTATTCTTGCCTTTTTTGCTCTCTTGGCGGCAGTTAGCATAAGTGCAGCCAACAAGTATGACAACCCCGACACCATTGTCGTTGCACGCGACGGCACGGGTGAGTTCCGCAATGTGGCTGAGGCTCTTGAGGTTTGCCGCGCGTTTATGGACTACCATAAAGTGATTTATGTGAAAAAAGGCACTTACAAGGAGAAGATTGTCGTGCCGCAATGGCTCACCAACATAGAGATTCTCGGTGAAGACCGCGACAATACCGTCATAACGTATGACGACCACGCCAACATCAAATTGCCGGGAACCGACCGTGGCATGGGCACTTTCCGGACCTATACCATAAAGGTACAGGGCAACGGCATTACTTTCCGCAACATAACGATAGAGAACAATTCTCCACGAATGGGGCAGGCTGTGGCTCTCCACACCGAGGGCGACCGCATCATACTGGTCAACTGCCGTCTGCTCGGCCATCAGGACACGGTGTATACAGGTACTGCCGGCACCCGTTTGCTGTTCAAAGACTGCTACATAGAGGGCACCACCGACTTCATCTTTGGCCCTGCCACGGCTTGGTTTGAGGACTGCGAAATCCACAGCAAGGCCAATTCCTACATCACGGCGGCCTCCACTCCCAAGGAACAGCCCTACGGATATGTGTTCAATCGCTGCCGGCTCACCGCCGATTCGTCTGTTACCAAGGTCTATCTTGGCCGTCCGTGGCGCGATTACGGTTACACGCTGTTCATGAACTGCGAACTTGGCGGTCACATTCGTCCCGAAGGTTGGCACTATTGGCAGAAGGAGCGCGAGCAAACTGCGCGCTATTCGGAGTATAACAATCATGGTGACGGGGCGGAAACGGCCAAGCGAGTGGCGTGGAGCCACCAGTTGACAAAGAAAGAGGCTGCCAAAATAACCATGAAGACAGTGTTCGGAGTCAGCAACGAATGGATTCCGAAGTATTAGAAACGCGTGTTTTCATAAGTACAACGCTCGGGTGTATTCTGTAAAATGAGAGAATATTTGAATTCCGGAAAATGCCACAAGTGACATTTTCCGGGATTTAATTTAGGCGACTGTACATTTCCTTAGGAAAAATGTTCATTTGTTGCGCCCCCTTTTTCTATAGCCATGATGGTAACTTATTCTTTCACCATTACTAAGCGAAATACACGATGAAAGGGCTTGTGTATGGAAGTGTTCTTCCTGCACAAGCCCTTTCAGCCGTTTATAGAAGTCCGCAAAAACAGTTTCGGCGGAAAGGCGGCTACTTCACGTTTCCGACCTTGATGAGATATTCCGCTATCTGCACTGCGTTCAGAGCAGCACCCTTGCGAATCTGGTCACCGCTAAGCCAGAACGTGAGTCCGTTTTCGTCGGCCAAATCCTTGCGCACGCGTCCCACATAGACATCATCCTTGCCGGCAGTGTCGAGCGGCATGGGATATACGAGGTTTGAAGGGTCGTCTTCGAGCGTCACGCCAGGTGCTGCGGCGATGGCTTTCTGTGCCTCTTCCACCGAAATGGGCTTTTCCGTTTCAATCCAAACGCTTTCGGAGTGAGCGCGGAGCGACGACACACGCACGCACATGGCAGAACACTTCACGTCGCTGTGCATTATCTTCTTCGTCTCGTTGAACATCTTCATCTCCTCTTTGGTATATCCGTTGGGCTGGAACACGTCAATCTGAGGTATCACGTTGTAGGCCAACTGGTGAGGGAACTTTTTCACTGTCACCTCTTTGCCCTCAACGAGTTCCTTATACTGCTGTTGCAGTTCTGCCATAGCGGCTGCTCCGGCTCCGCTTGCGCTCTGATAGCTTGCAATGTGTATGCGCTTGATGTGACTGATGCGCTCCAGGGGTTGCAAAACCACTACCATCATGATTGTGGTGCAGTTGGGGTTGGCAATTATGCCGCGCGGACGGTTGAGAGCATCGTCGGCATTGCACTCGGGAACCACCAATGGCACGTCGTCGTCCATGCGGAACGCGCTCGAATTGTCAATCATCACAGCACCGAACTTGGTGATGTCTCCGGCAAATTCCTTCGACGTTCCGGCTCCAGCCGACGTGAAAGCGACATCAACACCCTTGAAGTCGTCGTTGTGCTGCAGGAGTTTCACCTCATACTCCTTGCCTTTGAACTCATACTTGCGGCCGGCACTGCGTTCAGAACCGAACAGCAAAAGATCGTCAACCGGGAAATTCCTCTCTGCCAGCACGCGCAAAAGCTCCTGCCCAACGGCACCGCTTGCGCCAACAATAGCCACTTTCATGTCTCTAATGTCTCCTTTTTTTATTATTAGTCCTTTTGTCTGAATTTTCAAAAGTGGCGCACTTGTTGCAGTAAACCGCCCCTTTTAGGTTGCAAAAATACAACTTTTAGTACATTTTACATTCGGATATGACATTTTTTTTGCACCTTTGCATAACAGAATGTGCTTATTCAGCAATGATTATGCCCGACATATCGCAATACTTCCCCATAACCGACCCGACACTGATATTCTTTGTGGTGCTTTGCATCATACTGTTTGCACCTATCATCATGTCGCGTCTGCGCATACCGCACATCATTGGAATGGTGCTCGCGGGCATAGTTGTGGGCAAATACGGGCTGAACATTCTTGAGCGCGACAGTTCTTTTGAACTGTTCGGACGCGTGGGTCTGCTCTACATCATGTTTCTTGCCGGGCTTGAAATGAACCTGAAGGACATACAGAAGCGCCGGAGCCAGTTTCTTCTCTTCGGTCTTCTCACGTTCATCGTGCCGTTTGCCACAGCCTATTTCGTGGGAACGACGATGCTCGGCTACTCCCCTACCGCCTCAATGCTACTGGCATGTATCTTCGGGTCGAACACACTGATAGCCTATCCGACTGTGTGCAAGTTCGGACTGCAGAAGCATCCCAGCGTGGCCTTGAGCGTCGGTTCGTCGATGATAGCCCTCACGCTGTCGCTGCTCATACTGGCAGCCATAGTGGGAGCGTCTGGCGACGGTGGCGGTGGCATTGGCTTTTGGGCAATGTTCCTGCTGAAAATGTCTGCATTCTGCGTAGGCGAGGTATTCTTTGTGCCACGCTTAACTCGCTGGTTCTTCCGCCGTTATTCCGATTCGGTGATGCTTTACATCTACGTGCTGTGCGTCTTGTTTCTCAGCGCAGCCATGTCAGAGATGTGCGGACTGGAAGGTATCTTTGGAGCGTTCCTCGCCGGACTGTTGCTCAACAGGTTTATTCCGGGCGTGTCGCCGCTGATGAACCGCATTGAGTTTATCGGCAACGCCATCTTCATACCCTACTTCCTTATAGGTGTGGGCATGATTATCGACATGAGAGTACTCTTCCACGGTGTCGACACCCTCTGGGTAGTGTTCTGCATGGTGCTTTTCGGCACCCTCTCCAAGGCCGTTGCCGCCTATGCCTCATGCTTTACCCTTCGCTTTCCTTGGCTTTCCGGCCACATGATGTTCGGACTCACTGAGGCTCACGCTGCCGGTGGCATAGCCATAGTCATGGTGGGAATGAAGATGAAGCAGCCCGACGGCACGTTTCTCGTGGACGCAAATATGCTCAATGGTGTGGTCATGATGATACTCTTCACCTGCATCATCAGTTCGTTCGTGGTAGAACATTCGGCGCAAAAGATACTCCTGCGCAGCAAGACCGCACCCGAGGAACAAGAGACCAGCGGCGACGACGAGAAGATAATGGCCATTCTGCAGCACGAGGAAGACACAGACGCTACCGTGCAACTGGCCATTATGATGAGAAACGGCAAACTGAACCGAGGGCTAATCGGACTGAACGTGGTGAACGACGACCTGTACAGCCGGCACAACCAGAACAACGGACGGCGCATACTTGACCGTGCGGCCACCGTGGCTGCGGCATCCGACGTGCGCATACAGACACAAAGCCGCTTGGCCACCAACATTGCCAACGGCATAAAGCACGCCTTCAAGGAGAACAACGCATCGGAGATAATCATGGCTATGCACCGCCGCAAAGGGCCGCACGACACGTTTTGGGGTTCATTTGCACAGGGACTGACGAGCGAGATAAACAGCCAGATAATCATGAGCCGCATCGTTTGTCCGCTCGGAACGCTGCGCCGCATACACGTGGCCATACCTTCGAGGGTGGAGTTTGAGCCGGGTTTCTACCGTTGGGTGGAGCATTTGGCACGACTGGCCGGCAACATTGGTTGCCGCATCGTGTTCCACGGCAGACAGGAAACCACCTCGCTCATAAGCGCGTACATACAAAACCGCCACCCGGAGGTGCGTGCCGAATACGAGCTGATGCAGCACTGGAACGAGCTCACATCACTGTCGAAGATGGTAAACGCAGACCATATGCTTGTGGTGATTACCGCACGCTGCGGCACTGTATCATACAAGACTACGTTTGAACGGCTTCCCGAAGAACTCACCACCTACTTTCCCGATTGCAGCCTGATGATTGTGTTCCCCGACCAGCACGGCCAGCCGCAAGACACCATGACGTTCACCGCTCCGCAACGGCAGGAACAGGAGAGCGCATACGCTGCAATAAAAGACTGGATAGAACACAAGGTGGGAACGAAAAAGCCGTCTTGACACTGAAACTGAATATTCTTTTAGAGTATATTTATAAATAAAAGAAACAGCACCAAATGATTGACATAAAAGGAATTACCAAGAGCTTTGGCTCATTGCAGGTGCTCAAGGGCATAGACCTGCACATCAACAAGGGCGAAGTAGTGAGCATCGTGGGGCCAAGCGGTGCCGGCAAGACCACATTGCTACAGATTATCGGCACGCTCGACAGTCCCGACAGTGGTTCTATAACCATCGACGGGGTGGACATCAGCGGACTAAACCAGCGCAAGTTGGCTGACTTCCGCAACCGCCATATCGGTTTCGTGTTTCAGTTCCACCAGCTCCTGCCCGAGTTTACGGCTGCCGAGAACATCATGATACCGGCCTTCATTGCCGGAGTGTCGCCCAAAGAGGCCAAGAAGAGAGCAGCCGAACTGCTCGAATTCATGGGACTGGCCGACCGCGCAAAGCACAAGCCAAACGAACTGTCGGGCGGTGAGAAGCAGCGAGTGGCTGTGGCAAGAGCGTTGGTAAACAATCCTGCTGTGATACTTGCCGACGAACCTTCGGGCAGTCTTGACTCAAAGAACAAGGAAGAGCTGCACCAGCTGTTCTTCAACCTGCGCGACAAGTTCGGCCAGACGTTCGTCATCGTGACCCACGACGAGGGACTGGCATCAATAACCGACCGTACAATAAAGATGAAAGATGGACAACTTGAAGACTGAACGCATTGCCTTGGGCGACTACAATCGCCTTGAGGTTGTCAGGGAAGTGCCTTTCGGACTCTATCTCGACGGTGGAGCCGAAGGCGAGGTACTCTTGCCGTCGCGCTATGTGCCCAAGGGCAGCAAGCCGGGCGACGTTCTGGACGTGTTCATCTATCTCGACCAGGACGAAAAGCTTGTGGCCACCACTGAAAAGCCTCTGGCCAGGGTGGGCGATTTTGCCTATCTGGAAGTGGCATGGACCAACGAATACGGAGCTTTCCTCAAGTGGGGACCCATGAAAGACCTTTTCTGTCCGTTCCGTGAGCAGAAGATACGCATGACAAAAGGCTCTCGACACATCGTTTACGTGACCGTCGATAAGGAGACTTACCGCCTCATGGCCACGGCAAAGGTGGACAAATGGCTGACGCAGGAGCCTCCGGCCTACAGGCACGGCGACGATGTTGACCTGCTTGTGTGGCAGAAGACCGACCTTGGCTTCAAGGTAATCATCGACAACTGCTGCCAAGGACTCGTTTATGACGACCAGATTTTCCGTCCGCTGCACACCGGCGACCGTCTGACGGGCTACATCGACCACGTACGCCAAGACGGGAAAATAGATGTCACCATACAGCCCACAGGGCGCAAACAGACCGAAGAATTCTCCGAAACGCTGCTCAACTATCTGAAGAGCAACGGCGGCCACTGCAGTCTCGGCGACAAGAGTCCTGCAGAACTGATTGCCGACCGCTTCAAGGTGAGCAAAAAGACATACAAGAAGGCCATAGGCGACCTCTATCGCCGCCGCTTGATTACTATCGGCGACGACGGTATAAGCCTCAACGCCGACGTCCTTTCCGAGGAGTAGCCCCATCTTAACAGACACACAGGAGGTTCTTAAAATCCAATCGGCGGATTTTAAGAACCTCTTTTTCGTTTTAGTTTTTCCGCCTAAATTTGTGGATTAACGCCATGACATCTTGGCCTCGAAGAGACCGAAGTTTGCCCGTGCGGCTCATGGCTAACAAGCACGGGCAACTGCCTATAGTAGGCGCGTGCGTCCTCGCTGCGCCCGACTTTGCGAACAAAGGCATTTTAGCCAAGGGGAGCGAGGACGCACGTCCCTACTAAGCCGACAAGCCCAAGACAAGACAAGAGGCACACACGTCTGTTAAATCAACCGAAACATTTTTACAATCATAGACTCAAAACTCGCTCGAAATCCACCAATTAGATTCTCGTTCACAAATACGCCAGTTTTGCGCGTGCAATCTTAACTATCTGTATACGTGTTCGTTGCACCAAAAACAACAACAGTGTGCAACGCAAACAGCCTATTTTTGCTCCGAAAAAGACCTGTTTCTTGGTAAAATAGTACATATTTGCGGGTCAAAAACATGCCATTTACGGATAGAAAGTTGCCTACTTTCGAGTCGCAAATGGCATAGTTACGATCATAAGTGCCATGTTTACGACCTGCAAATGGCATGTTTACGTCCGTAAAGAGGCTTTGCGGCTCCAGAACGAGGCTGCACAAAGTGTTAAAAAGCGGCCAAAATTCATTACACAGCATACACAGACAGCTGCGGCAGACTGTGGGATTGCCGCAAGGCTTAAACTCTTTTAACAATAAGCCGCTGAACGTATGACAAAGTTTTTCTAACTTTGCAAATCACGTAAAACAAGTAACATCACATACTATAATGGACACAATCAAGAACGCATTTGCATCAAAACTGCTTGAAATAAATGCTATCAAGCTGCAGCCAGACGCACCCTTCACATGGGCATCGGGCTGGAAGTCACCTTTCTACTGCGACAACCGCAAGACTCTGTCATATCCCGGACTGCGCAATTTCGTGAAACTGGAGATATGCCACACCATAGCCGAGCACTTCCCCGAGGTGGAAGCCATAGCCGGAGTGGCCACCGGAGCCATCGCCCAGGGCGCACTCGTGGCAGAGGAGCTGTCACTGCCGTTCGCCTACGTGCGCAGCAAACCAAAGGACCACGGCATGGAGAACCTGATTGAGGGTGAACTGAAGGCCGGAGCCAAGGTGGTGGTTATCGAAGACCTCATCTCCACCGGCGGCAGCAGCCTCAAAGCCGTTGAGGCTCTGCGCAAGTACGGATGCGAAGTGATTGGCATGGTGGCATCATACACCTACGGTTTCCCCGTGGCCGAGAAGGCTTTCGCCGACGCCGGAGTGAAGCTGGTGACGCTGACCGACTATGAGCACGTGGTGGAACAGGCCGTTGCAACGGGCTATATCCGCCAGGAGCACGTAGAGATGCTGCACGAATGGCGCAAGGACCCTGCCAATTGGAAGAAATAAGAATGCAGGTGGGTTCTATAAATTACCACCGTAACAAACAACAAAACAACATGGGTTACGTTTTGCCGTCTTTTGGACTCTTTTCGGTTCATATCGCCACCTCGTTCGGTCGTAATGCTCGCATTGCTCCCTTACTCGCTGACGATATATACTCGAAAATAGTCTCAAAATCCAGCAAAGCTAATTTACAGAACCCACCTACACATTATTACATATATATGGAAGCCCCGGCCGGACACTCCGCCACGGGGCTTTTCACGTGAAAACCAAAAGCTATGAGCAAATTTGAGAGTAGCGTAAGGCACATACAGTACAGCCAGCAGGCGGTGTACAACATGCTGAGCGACCTGAGCAACATAGAGCGCATAAGCGACCGCATACCGAAGGACAAACTGGACGGTTTCAGTTTCGACCACGACAGCATAACCATGAAGGCAGCTCCCGTGGGCGAAATCAAGATGCGCATAATAGAGCGGGAAGAACCCAAGTGCATCAAGTTTGAGACCGAACAGTCGCCCGTGCCGTTCAACCTGTGGATACAGATTGTGGCGGTGGACGAGGCAGCGTGCAAGATAAAGGTGACGGTCAAGGCCGACTTGAATCCGTTTATCAAGGCCATGGTGTCGAAACCGCTGCAAGAGGCTCTGGAGAAGATTGCCGACACGCTGGAGATAATACGCTACGAATAGGATTACAGGACATGAAACTTTGGGAGAAGAACTACGGCATAAACGAGGAGATAGAGCGGTTCACCGTAGGCCGCGACAGGGAACTTGACCTCTACCTCGCACGCTACGACGTGCTCGGAAGCATGGCTCACATAACCATGCTGCAGTCAATCGGACTGCTGGAGGCCGACGAGCTGAAGGCTCTGCTGGTCGAACTGAAGAACATATACGCCGTGTGCGAGCGTGGCGAGTTTGTAATAGAGGAAGGCATAGAGGACGTTCACTCGCAGGTGGAGCTGATGCTCACGCGCAAGCTGGGCGACATGGGCAAGAAGATACACAGCGGACGCTCGCGCAACGACCAGGTGCTCGTAGACCTGAAGCTATTCACCCGACACGAGCTGAAGGTGGTGGCCGACGGAGTGAAGGCTCTCTTTGACGAACTGCTGCAGAAGAGCGAACAGTACAAGGACGTGCTCATGCCGGGCTACACCCACCTTCAGGTGGCCATGCCCAGCTCGTTCGGGCTGTGGTTCGGAGCCTACGCAGAGAGTCTGGCCGACGACATGCTGTTTCTGCAGGCAGCCTATCGCATGACCAACCGCAACCCTCTCGGTTCGGCGGCCGGCTACGGTTCGTCGTTTCCGCTCAACCGCTCGATGACAACACAGTTGCTTGGCTTCGACAGCATGGACTACAACGTGGTGTATGCGCAGATGGGGCGCGGCAAGATGGAGCGCAACGTGGCCTTCGCCCTGGCCTCCATTGCCGGAACGATGGCCAAGATGGCCTTCGATGCCTGTCTGTTCAACAGCCAGAACTTCTCGTTTGTCAAGCTGCCCAAGGAGTGCACCACAGGTTCGTCCATCATGCCGCACAAGAAGAATCCCGACGTGTTTGAGCTTATACGTGCCAAGTGCAACAAGCTGCAGGCTCTGCCGCAGCAGATAACACTCATAATGAACAACCTGCCCGTGGGCTACTTCCGCGACTTGCAGATAATAAAGGAAGTGTTTCTGCCGGCCTTCGGCGAACTGAACGACTGTCTGCAGATGACGGCCTACATCATAAACAAGATGGAGGTGAACAAGAACATACTCGACAACCCGATGTACGACCCGATATTCTCCGTAGAGGAGGTAAACCGACTGGCCGCTTCGGGCATGCCTTTCCGCGACGCCTACAAGAAGGTGGGACTGGAAATCGAGGCCGGAACGTTTGTTCCCAACAGAGACATACACCACACCCACGAGGGAAGCATAGGCAACCTGCAGAACGACAAGATACAACAGCTGATGGAAGCCACACTCTCGGAGTTTCACTTCGAGCGTGCGGAAGAGGCTGAAAAGGCACTTCTGGCATGAAAAAGACGTTTGCACTGCCACTGATGCTGCTGTCGCTGCTCCTCGGAGCGTGCGCCGGTGAGGAACAATACAGCACGAAGTATCCGTGCAGTTTCATTTTCTACACCGGATACCACCCCACCAGCATACTGAACGGCATCACTTCCAACGCGGGAACGTTCGTAATGGTCACTGCACGAAAGGAAAAAGGAGTGAACCACGTGTACGTAGACCGCAACGACGGGGGCGACGACGAGAACTGGGCTATGACCACGGAGATTGAAAACAAGCGGGTTTCGTATGACAATCTCGGTGCGAACAACTCCTTGATTATCGGTTGCGCCACAACGATGGAACCGAAAGCGTATGACGGCCAGTGCCCGTATTGCCTTGAAAACCAAACCAGCGTGAACTATCCGCTCTCATGGACAGACGGAGGCAAGAAGGTGGAGTGCGCCAAGTGCGGCCGCAAATATGACCTGAACGCCGAAGGCATATCCACCGACGGCAACCGATTGTTGCAATACCACGTGATGACAGGCACAGGATATGGCGGAGCAACAGTGCTGAGAGTGGCCAACTGACCCGGAAGACATACGTCAAGCATACGGGCAAGGACGTGTGAAGAAGACAATCTGTCAGCACCATTTCTTGCCAATCTGAACCAAAAGAACTATTTTTGCAAGGCAGTGGGACTGCTCCTACAGTCTCACTGCCTCTAACAACCGACAATACATTACTCTACAAACCAATAACTAACATGCAAAAAAGACTACTAATAGCCGCGCTGGCCGCACTAACGCTGTCGGCAGCAGAGGCGCAAGACAATCAGATAACCACTGTTCAAGCCAAGACTTACTACAAGCAGACATCCAAGCAGACGGTGTCGTGCCACGACCCCTCGGTGGTTTGGGAACCGTCAAGCAAGCGCTACTACATCTTCGGAAGCCATCTGGCACAGGCATACACCACCGACTTGCAGAACTGGACAACGTTCCGTGCACCGTGGGGAGCTGTGCAGGAAGACGGAACGGTGACGACAACCAACGTGACCAATGCCGAGGCTTTCACCCGCAACCAGGTTTCCAAGATTACCATCGGCGGCGAAGAGGTTGACTTCGGCCCCTTCGACGCTAACAGCTGGGGCGGTGCCTATGGCGGAGACTACAGCATAGACGGAAATCTGTGGGCACCGGACGTGATATACAACGAGAAGATGAAGAAATGGTGCATGTATATGAGCGTAAACGGCCCGAGCTACAACAGCGTCATCGTGCTTCTCACGTCCGACAAGATTGACGGCACGTATGTATATCAAGGTCCCGTGGTGTTCGGCGGTTTCTGCTCCGGCACCGACAGCAGGGTATCGTGGAAGAAGACCGACCTCGAACTTGTCATCGGTACGCAGTCGTCACTGCCCGCACGCTACAACACGAGCATAAAAGGATGGTCAAACTACTGGACAAACGTCATTGACCCATGCGTGTTCTATGACGACAACGGTCAGCTCTGGATGAGCTACGGCTCATGGTTCGGCGGAATCTGGATGCTGAAGCTTGACGGCGAAACCGGACTGCGCGACTATTCAACCACCTACACCAGCGACTATGACAGCAAGGGACGCAGCCTGACCTCCGACCCATACTTCGGAAAGAAGATTGCCGGCGGCTACGGCGTGTCGGGAGAGGCGTCATACATAGAGAAGATAGGCAAATACTATTACCTCTTCATGAGTTACGGAGGACTGACAGCCAAGGGCGGATATCAGATGCGCGTGTTCCGCTCTGAAAATCCCAACGGTCCTTTCAAGGACGGACTTGGCCGACAGGCCACATACACGTCGTGGGTGAGCAACTACGGCAAGAATCCCGACACAAGGGGAGAGAAGATACTCGGTCCGTACGACCAGTGGGGCTTCATGACCACAGGCGAAGTGGCTCAAGGACACAACAGCATCATTGCCGCCCCCGACGGCAGGAACTATCTTGTATACCACACCCGCTTCAACGACGGCACCGAAGGACACCTCGTCCGGGTGCATCAGGTATGGGTGAACGAGGACGGTTGGCTCTGCGCCGCACCGTTTGAATACAACGGCAAAATGACTTCAAGCACCGAGGGCGACGACAACGTGACGTTTACCGATGCAGACGTGGCTTCAAAGGCGGCTTTCACCAATGAGGAAATAGCAGGAAACTACAAGATGCTCGTGCACAAATACAGCATCGACCACGAAAATCTGGAGGTAGTGAAACCCGTTGACATCACTCTGACCGCCGACGGCAAGGTGACAGGAACATACTCAGGCACATGGACAACAACTGCCGGCACAAGCTACATAACGATTAAGTTGGGCAGCACGGACTATAAGGGAGTTGTGGTAGACTGCCAGATGGACGGAAAGAGCTGTCATGCCATATCCATCACCTGCTGCGCAAAGACTGGCGTGAACATCTGGGCTTACAAGATGCGCGACGACTACAAGATTGCCACCCAAGTAAACGAGCAAAAGGTGCCGGTGAGCGACCGTGGATATATCAGCCAGAACGTTGACCTGATGGGAATGTGTCTCGGAATAGACGGAGTGGACCTGACATGGAACTGCTCCAATCCGGAAATCATATCAAGCACCGGACGCTTCAACCCCACAGGACTCACAGAAGACACGCCCGTGGAACTGACAGCCAAGGCAACTGCCGGCAACTGGTACTGGACGGAGACCTACAACTTGACCGCCAGAGCTGACAGCCGCCCCGAAGCCGAATGGGTTTCGGGCATGCGCTGCTTCTACAACTTCGACGACGACGCTTTGGCCAATGTGCTTAGCACAAGCGAAAAGGCTACTCTGCAAAAGAACGGCACCAACAGTCTGCCTTCGTTCGGCACCGACAACCTTCGCATGGGACGCATAGTGAGCACTCACTTCGGTGCCGCCAACAACGAGAGCTATGTGTCTATGCCCAATCCGCTCTACGGCTGCGCACTGGAAGACGGAGCCACACTGTCGTTCTGGACACGTCGCGCCGATGACAATCTGTGGGATTGCCTTGCAGCTTTCTATGACAAGGAGTCTTCTTCACGCCTCTATCTCACCGGCAATCTCTATCTCGGCTACAACGACGGCAACGGTACGTGGATGGACGTGAACCATCCCAGCACCGTGACCACCAATGCCATCACTCCAAGCGCGTGGCATCTGGTCACTCTGACCATCTCACGCAAAGCCACACAGGGCGTGAAGTTCTATATAGACGGTATAGAGAGACGAACAAACTCATACAACGGTTTCATCAGCAACGACAGTGTCAAGGCTAAGGCAGACTTCGACTACAACACCATCGTTGACTTCCTGGGCAAATGTCCCACACTCTACCTCGGCTACGGTTCGTTCTGGGGTTCGGCCGAAGCCTCGTTTGACGATGTTGCCGTATATGACCGCGCACTGTCTTACGTGGAAGTGGTTGGTCTCAAGACTATGGAGAACCGTGCATACGACCTCAGTTCCATCATAACGGGCATCGACGAGGTGAAGACTTCTTCCACACCTGCTGAAAGCAAGCAGATATTTGACATGAGCGGTCGCAGGATGGGCAGCGACATCAACGCACTTGCTCCCGGACTGTACATCATCGGTCATCGCAAAGTGGTGGTGAAATAGCCGCCACTTTACGCCGCCGACGGCAAAGAGAACACCATGAAAGGCATTTTGCACACCCGGAAAGAGGACGGCAACAGCCTAAAAAACCAAAAAGAATTAAAAACTTTTCTCCTTAACAAGCCTTTCCCTATCTTTGCAGTATAAACGTTGCGGCAGGAAACGGGAAGCCATTTTGTCTTTTCTCTTATCCGGCATTGCCGCGCGGAAAGGACAAACAGCACCCGACAACTGTGACAAACGGAATACTTGCCATAAGGAGAGCCGAACGCTACTCCCCAAACTCTGTGGAGAAAGACGCAGCCATACTCGAAGACGTGAGCCAGGCGCTCAGGTCAAGGGGACTGTCTGTTGACGTGGCAAGCGAAGAAGAGTGCCGCAAAGACAGTCTTGCCCACCATAATATATACATATCTATGGGGCGCAACCCTAAGACATTGGAGTGGCTAAAGGAGCGTGAACGGCACGGAGCAACGGTGATAAACCGCAGCGGAAGCGTCGGCCTGTGTTGCCAACGCGCCCGACTGAACGACGCATTACGGCAAATAGGCACATCCCTACCCTACGAAGGCATGGGCGAAAGGGGGTGCTGGGTGAAGCGTGGCGACGGAGTGGCCGAGACGAAAGAGGACATACGCTTTGCGGCAAACGCCTCCGAAAAAGGAAAAGCCATAGAGGCAATGAAGGCCAACGGAGCGAAAAGCATCATAGTGCAAGCTCACGTAGACGGCGACTTGGTGAAATTCTACGGCGTAAGAGGTGCGGACTTCTTCAGGACATTCTATCCCGGCGATGACGGAATGACAAAATTCGGCGACGAGGAGCGCAACGGCAAACCTCAACACTACCACTACGATGCCGAAGCACTGCGCCGTGCGATTGAACGGGCTGCCATTGCTACGGGAACTGAAGTGTACGGGGGCGACTGCATCATACGTCCCGACGGCTCGTTCTGCTTAATAGACTTCAACGACTGGCCAAGTTTCTCACGATGCAGAACCGAAGCAGCCGAAGCCATAGCCATGATTGTGGAACGCAAACACATCGTTGCGGCATCAGGAAAGGAACAAACAACATGAAAAACGAATCTCACTGCCCGTCTTCACAAGGCTACATCTTCGACTACGGCGGCACTCTCGACACAGGAGGCTGCCATTGGGGGCGTGTGATATGGCACGCCTATGAGCACTGCGCCGTTCCCGTAAGCGAAGAACTCTTTCGGGAAGCATACGTTTACGCAGAAAAGGAACTCGGGCGCAACCCTATCATACAGCCTGACTACACCTTTCGCCGCACGCTCGACGTGAAACTTCGCATCGAAATGGAGTATATCGCCGCAAAGCTCAACGGTTTTTATCCGAAAGAATATCGCCCGGCGGTACTCGAATATATATATAGTAATGTAAAGGCGGAGACAGCCCGCAGCCGCAAGGTGCTGCTGAAACTGAAAGAACAGTGCCCGCTTGTGCTCGTAAGCAACTTCTACGGCAACCTGAATACCGTTTTGCAAGAGTTTTCTCTTGACGGCATTTTCCTCTCTGTCATAGAGTCTGCCGTGGTGGGAATACGCAAGCCGAATCCTCAAATATTCACCCTCGGAGTGGAAGCCCTTGGTCTACAGCCCGAGCAAATCACCGTTGTGGGAGACAGCTACGACAAGGACATCATTCCGGGCAAGCAAGCCGGATGCCAAACAGTGTGGCTTAAAGGCGAAGGATGGACGGCGAACGCGCCCGACGGAAAGTGCGCAGACAGGACAATAAGCAGGCTGGAAGAGGTGGTCGAGGCATATTGAAGTGAAACAAACAAACGAAAAAAGACAAAATACATAAGGACATTAAGGCATGAAACTAACTGATGTAAAGCCGGCTGACGGCAAATTGGGCATTATGATTGTAGGCAACGGAGCGGTTGCCACGACATTCATGACAGGCGTTTTCATGGCACGCAAAGGACTGGCCAAGCCTATCGGATCAATGACTCAGTATGACAAGATACGCGTCGGACGCGACAAAGACAAACGGTATCTGCACTATAAGGACATTGTGCCGCTCGCAAAACTCGACGACATCGTGTTCGGAACATGGGACCTCTATCCGCAAAACGCCTATCAGGCAGCCATGTACGCCGAGGTGCTGGACGAAAAAGACATCAATCCCGTCAAGGACGAACTGGAAAAGATAGTGCCCCTAAAGGCGGCTTTCGACAAGAACTACGCCAAAAGGCTCGACGGCGACAACGTGAAAGACTGCAAGACGCGCTGGGACATGGTGGAGGCTCTGCGCAAGGACATACGTGATTTCAAGGAGACGAACAAGTGTTCGCGCATAGTGGTCATCTGGGCTGCGTCAACCGAGATATACGTTCCGGTTGACGAGAACGTCCACTACACGCTCTCCGCTCTCGAAGCCGCGATGAAAGCCGACGACCGCGAGCACATCGCACCGTCCATGTGCTATGCCTATGCCGCCCTGACAGAGGGCTGTCCCTTCATAATGGGCGCGCCCAACACCACAGTAGACATTCCGGCAATGTGGGAACTGGCCGAAAAGACCCGTATGCCCATCGCCGGCAAGGACTTCAAGACAGGCCAGACACTCGTCAAGAGCGGCTTCGCTCCCATCATTGGCACGCGTTGCCTCGGACTGAGCGGATGGTTCTCAACCAACATTCTCGGCAACAGAGACGGACTTGTGCTCGACGAACCTGCCAATTTCCACACCAAGGAAGTGAGCAAACTCTCCACGCTCGAAACCATTCTCAAGCCAGAAGACCAGCCCGACCTCTATACAGACTACTTCCACAAAGTGCGCATCAACTACTATCCGCCGCGCAACGACAACAAGGAAGGATGGGACAACATAGACATCTTCGGCTGGATGGGCTATCCGATGCAGATAAAGATTAACTTCCTCTGCCGTGACTCCATCCTCGCGGCGCCGCTGCTTCTCGACCTCACGCTGCTCAGCGACCTTGCCGCCCGAGCCGGACGATACGGCATCCAGCGCTTTCTAAGCTTCTTCCTAAAGAGTCCTATGCACGACTACACCACGGGCGAAGAGGCCGTAAACAATCTGTATCAGCAATACACTATGCTGAAAAACGCCATCCGCGAGATGGGCGGATACGACGCCGACGAGGAACTCGATTGATTCCCATCATGCCGTTTCGGCGTCGGGTTGGCACAAAGTCAAACGTGCCGCCGCTCATCTGCTGGGCTACGCCATACGCCCTGAAGCATGGCGTAGCCCCTACAATCCGTTCGTCGGGCGAGAACATGAAGAAGTTGCCTTCGTCAAAAAACGCCAGTCCGCCGAAAGATTTGTTTTCCGTTATGTCGCTCATGCCTTTTTCAGTTTTAGAGGTTGATGACTTGGCCTCGTTGGCATAATTGAGCGCGAGAGTGAAAACCTTACCGAGGATGTTGATTGTGATTGAGTTTTCTTTCATGTTTGTCTTTTGAATTTTACGTTTAGTTGGACAATAAGTTTTACGGTTGCAAAGATACAAGTTTTATTCTTACGCTCCAAGAAAAGATTAAGAAAAACACTTCGTCTGACACAGAGGTAGATTTCCTCTTACTTCCTGACGTTTTGTCAGAGCATTACAAATTACAAATTACAGTAAGTTGCATCGCCTATTGCCCTCTCGCCTCCACCCCATAATATATATGTACGTATGTATATAATAAGGTAATTCTATAAACTACGTATAGTCCTAAATAAAATATTTCACTGTAATTTGTAATTTGTAATGCTTGCCCGTCCGATGCTGCGTCAAGGAGACTTCCGTTTGTTGTCAAGATATACTATTAACGGCAGTTTTATTCTTTAACAAATAAAGCGCCTAATACAAATGCGTTTTAACACAATGTCTTTGCAAGCAGCAAGAAAACATATTAATTTTGCACCATGTTTAACTAACACACAAGATAAATATGGCAGTTTACCTTAATATGAGTAATTTCTATCAGAAGCCTTGCAACTTCCTATACCCGAGAGTGGTTAATGATGAAACACAACACTTCCAAAAATCACCGTCAGACACGAATGATTAATCGTGATTATTACTCATACACAATTCTTTCTTTTGTAACTTATTCAGCATGGCTGAAATTGGACATACGAAAAAAAAACGTTATATTTGCGGTTCATAAACAATCAAGGCGAATTTCGCAGGCAATAGACATGACTTTCGCAGACGAAACAAAGCTTTGTTTGCAAACGACTGAAACGGTTTAAGCGGACAACACAGTGTTGCCGTTTTGCCGACCGCCCACTAAGAAAAACAACATCGCAGATATGCACAAGATAAAGAATATGTGGCTGTCAAAGGAGGGATATGACTGCTTTGGCTGTTCACCGGACAATCCATTGGGAGTGAAAATGGAGTTCTGTGAGGACGGCGACAACGTAGTTTGCCTTTGGAAACCGCTGTCACACTATCAAGGATGGATAAACACGCTGCACGGCGGAATACAGGCTACGCTCATTGATGAGTGTGCGTCGTGGGTGATGTTTAGAAAGTTGCAGACAACAGGCGTCACGTCGCGGCTTGACGTCAAGTATCGCAAGCCCGTGATGACCACCGAACCGCAGATAACCATACGCGCACGGCTGAAAGAAATGCGCCGCAACGTGGCCTACATAACCGTGACCATAGAAAACTCAAAGGGGGAACTTTGCACCGAGGGCGAGGCTGTCTACTTCACGTTCCCACAAGAAAAGGCTCGGGAGATGGGCTTTACTCATTGCGAAACGGAACAGGACTAATGACAATAATACTGGCTGACAATCAAGACATAACACGCGCAGGACTGATGTATGTGTGCGGCAGTGGCAGCAACTGCCCAATATGTATGCGCGCAACCGACAAGGCAAGCCTGATGGCACGGCTTGCAGAGAACGACGACGCTGTGGTGGTGCTCGACTATACGCTGTTTGACATCAACGACGAAGATGACCTTCTTATTCTTAGCGAGAGGTTTCCAAAGACACAGTGGGTGATTTTCTCCTTTGAACTTACTCTCGACTTCGTAAGGCGGCTCGCCGGACAGTCGTCAAACTTCAGCATATTGCTGAAAGACTCGCCGCTCGACGAAATACGCTCATGCATCAGTCAGGCGGCGAAGGGACGGCGGTATATCTGCCAGCGCATGATGGAAACCATGCTCGCCCCACGACAGGAAGCAGAGGAGGAAAACCGGCTGACCCAAACGGAGACGGAGATACTGAAGGACATCGCCCTCGGCATGACAACGCGCGAAATAGCGGAAAAGAGAGTGTCGAGTTTCCACACGGTAAACACTCATCGCAAGAACATTTTCCGCAAAATCGGAGTGAACAACGTGCACGAAGCCACCAAATATGCACTGAGAGCAGGACTGGTGGACACCGCCGAATACTACATCTGACACTGCGGCAATGTATATATGGTAAGGTGTCGTGTCTCTTAGACCAAGAGGGCCAACCCTACTACAGATTCCTTTTGCGCCAAGCGGTAGGCAAGAACACCAACTATACTTCAAGCCAAGACGCATTTTTTTTGCTTTCTTCATGCAAGGTTTTCCGTAACATAGCATTTCTATAGCAGGAAGACCCTACGTCCGACAACAAAAAAAAAGAACATTACAATATGGAAAAGAACATCGGAAAGACAGTGCTGACCGCCGTGATGGCATCCGTGATGGCATCGTGCAGCACAACCACAAAGACCGCCGTAAGCGACAAAGATGCGCAGACGACACCAACAACCAGCCAAACGACAAAGGCATCCAGCCAAACGACAAAGGCAACAATCAGCATGGCAGACCAACTGAAGATGATTCAGGAGAACAACGCCTTTGCGGTAAACCTCTTCAACAGCGTTGAGGGACTTGGTTCGGCTGTGGTTTCACCGCTGAGCGCAACCTATCTGATGGCCATGCTCGCCAACGGTGCCGACGGCCAGACGCGCAGCGAAATACTGAAGACTCTCGGTTGGGAGGGAAGAAGCGTTGACGACATTAACGCTGTGTGCCGGATGATAATGGATGACGCGGCACAAAGAAGCGGGTCGACCACAGTGAACATGGCCAACTACATAGCCGTGAACAAGGGTTATGCACCGAAACAGGCGTTTGCCGACACCGTGAAGAGCTACTTCGACACCGAAGTGGAGAGTCTGGACTTCGCATCAAAAAGCTCTGTGACACGCATAAACGACTGGTGCAGCAAGCAGACAAACGGCATGATACCGCAGATTGTGCAACAGATGGATGCAAGTGCTGTGGCCTACTTGATGAACGCCATATACTTCAACGGCACTTGGACTGAAAAATTCGACAAGAAGCAAACCAAGGAGGAACGCTTTCAAGGCTATACGCGCGACATCAAGCGTGTAAAAATGATGCACCAGAACGAAGAGTTCATGTACACAAGCAACGAAACGTTTGCTGCGGTGAGACTGCCCTACGGCAACCGCGAATACAGCATGACCGTTTTGCTGCCCAATGAGGGAAAGTCGATATCGGAAATGATGAATAAACTCGGTGTGAAAGGGCTTACGGGCATAGGCCGTGACATGGACGAATGTATCGTTGACCTGAAACTGCCGCGCTTCACCACCGAAACGGAACAGACGCTCAACGACATCATAAGCAAACTCGGTGCATCCTCGATGTTCAAGGCAAATGTGGCTGACTTCAAAAACTTTGCCGACGGCAATCTGTTCATATCAAAGATACTGCAAAAAGCCAAGATTGAGGTGAGTGAGGAAGGCACAAAAGCCGCCGCAGTGACGGCAGCCATGATGGTGGGAGCGTCGCTCATGCAGCACGAACCGCGCAAAGTGGAGTTTCACGCCAACCGCCCGTTTGTGTATATGATAACGGAACAGAACGGAGCTATACTCTTCCTCGGACAGTATACTGGAGATTAATCCATCAAAACATACCTTCAACAGCGGTTCTGAAGCGGCTCAAATTCTCAGAACCAGCTACAAACAACAATGCGGAGATCGGTTTGCCACCATGCAAACAGACCTCCGCATTGCGTTTTAGCAATGTTCGTGGATAGATACCTCAACTAATCAATGTAGCACTTTTGTGATGAAGTGTTTCCATTGTCATAAACGGAAGTCTTGACATAAATGCCTTTTCGGACAGGGATGCTGGCTAACTTTTGTCCGTCGAGGGTAAACCAAACGACCTTGACAATGTTGCTTTCATCGTCAGTTACGCCTTTGATGCCTGCGGAAGAGCCTTTCGTATGGGCAAACACCCAGTTCAACCGTTTGGCAGTATAGCTATTCTTGCATACATCCTCATGGGTCCAGCCGTCTTCTATATCGAATTTATATTCTGCATCACAACCATCCATATCATTCAGGAAAGTTTCCACATTGGATATTTTCATGATTCTGTCAGCGGTTCCCATCACCGTAAAGAGCGGAGTCTTTGAAACGGCTTCTGCATCCAAGCCAGTGGGATTGCCGGCAACAGGCATCGCCGCAGCAAAGAAGTCAGGATGGTGGAAAGCATGTTCCATGTGCCCGTGCCTCCCATAGAACCGCCAAAGATGTAAACGTTGTCGGCATCTGCCACGCCACGGTCAATATAGGTCTGGAGCAATTGGACAATGGCGTCTTGCATGGTGCCAAGCCAAGACAGGTTGGTGGGACATTGCGGAACGAGCATGATAGCCTTGCGATTGTTTTCCGACAACCATGTACTGATTGAGTCGATGCCAGGTTCCTGCATCTGGCTCTCATTGTCATTGCCTTTGCTTGTACCTCCGTGGAGATAGATGACGAGAGAAGTCTTGCCTCCAAGACCTGAAATATTTGCCTTACGATAAGGTATGGTCAGGTTTCCTGACGAGAATGTTTCTTTGGAGAACACAATCTCTTGTGCAAGAATGTTGCCCAGATTGAACAAATTCAGCAGGACGAAGAGTAATAATGCGTTGGTTTTCATTTTCAATATCGTGTTTTGGTTGAACGTCTTTGTCCTCGCTTTGCAAGGCGATTCATCATCTTGCGCTCTTGCTCATAAACCTTTTCTATCTGCGCTTGGGTGAGGAATTTGGAATATTCATTGTAATACTTCTGGCGAATATTGAGAATTTTCTCGCTCATGGCAAAGCGTTGCTTGATGCGTTCCTCATTCTCCTGTTCGGACATGCCCTGCCTGTTGGAACGTTGGCGGGGACCCAATGCCCAAATTTCCTTTTGGCAGTCGCAGTAAGTCTTGACAAACTTCTCGGCAACGGCATCGCTGAAAGCCAGCTCGCCTGCAATGTGCCTTGCCTGTACTTCAGCAAGCTGTTCCCTTGAAATACGTTGCTTTTGGTTAGGATGCTGTTGGGCATTCTGCTGTGCAAAGACTGTGGCACAAGATGCAATCATCATGATGGCCACAACTAAAGTTCTGATTATTTGTTTCATAATTACCTCTTTTGTTGTTTTTACGTTTCTTATTCGTTGATAAAGACATCTTCCTGATATATGTCCAGCAGATAAGCTTGGTCATCGATGGAAAGTTGGCTGAAGGCTTGGTCAACATCAGTGACGGAAGCGGTGGCTGGCCTGTGGAAATTCATCTGAACGACAAATACCAAGACAATGGACGCAGCCACAGCAATGACGCTTCGCATAAGAAGGCGCAACTTGGCGGACTTGCGTCCCAAAGCTTTTGGCTCCATTGCAACCGTTTTGGCATTGCGTGATTCTTGACAGTCATTCTTAACCTCCTGCCATATATCTTCTTCAAGTTCGTCGAAGAATCCATCAGGAGTTGTATAAGGCATTCGCTTGCCTATCTTGTCGAAATCAAATTCTTTATTCATCGTCTTGTTATTTTAGTCATTAGAATTCATGTACTTGACAATCTTCTCCTTGGCAATGTGGTAGTTCATCTTTGCAGCAGAGGGCGTGGAACCTGTCGCTTCCGCTATCTCCTCGTAACTGAGTTCATCGTAATAGCGAAGGTTGAAAGCTGCCTGTTGCTTGGTGGGCAAAGAGAGAATGGCTTTTTGCAACTTCACGGCTTCCAAGTCGGAATAGTCCACGTAATTGTCAGCCATGATGCCGTTTGCCCCAGACTCATCTCCATCCAATGAAACCTGATTTTGCTTTCGAGATTCAATCAGCCGAAGTGCCTCATTGGTGGCTATCCGGAAAATCCAGCCACGGAAAGAGTTGTCATCTCTGAACTTATCGAACGAACGAAAGATTCTGATGAAAGCCTCCTGTGTGGCATCTTGTGCATCGTCGTGGACAACAACCAGTCGGCGGATATGCCAATATATCGGTTGCTTGTATTTCTGCATCAAGAGCCGGAAACCCGTTTCTGACTTTTCCCGAATAGCCCGAATGATGTCTTTATCATCTATTGTCATATCACATACAGTTTCTTCTTGCCGTCCATAACCATTCTGATGGGATTGTTCTTGCTGACTGCAAAGGCGTCAAGTTCGGCTTCGGCTGTGGCATTTGTCAAGCCAGTCATCTTGCGATACTTGGAAACGTTAAGCGACTTGTTGTTCTTCAAGTATGCCAACGCCATGTCCAAACGGTCCTTTTTGCTGAACCGGTTGCTGACACGAACAGTCACGGCCGGACGATTCACAACTGTCACCACGGCCGGACGACCGGCATAAGAGCGCCAATGTCGGTAATGTCGGGGCTGCGCAAAAGCTGTTGTACCAAGCAAAAGTGTCATGGCAACAAGTGCTGCCTTTCTGATATTCATCGTTGTCTTCATGATTGTAACCTCCTTGATTCTGTTGTTTCGTTGTTCTCTTAAACATTGTGCATTACCATTATTGTCGAGCTCTCTTTAATGGACGCTACAACTATATGACCCAATGAAAAAGGGAAAGTAAAATCAGAAGCCGACTTTTCCTGACTTCGTCAATGCGTCACCCAAATCAAAAATTGCCTTTTTAGTAATGTTCAAAGAATAAGTTTGAAGTCATGGTATGGCAAAGTTGCAGAATTTGGCAACAAAGCCTTCAA
>CAVGKZ010000029.1:0-21098 GCA_963630025.1 bacterium
AACCTCATCAAGTGTGGTATAAACAAATATCAAGCTTATGAATGGGGTAACACTCGCAAGAGTTATTGGCGCACGGCAGATAGCCCAATCTTGCATAGAGCAATCAATAATGACAATCTGCGCAAGGCAGGGTATGCTACTTTGATGGGGGAGTATCTCGAATGGCACCCAAAATAGGAACCGCCGTATGCCGAACGGCACGTACGGTGGTGTGAGAGGTCGGAAAACGAAAGTAGGAAGAAAACTACTTCGTTTTCCTCCTACTCGATTATTTGCCGGAAACGTTTCCGAACCTATCGGGGAAACGTTTCCGAATCAAAGAGAGATTCTTTCGGTTCTACCTTTGTTCGTAGCCCAAAGCTGCGCCTATGGCTGTGCAGAACTCGGAGTGCTTGGGGATATGATAGCGCACGCCGTAGAGCTTTTCCATTGCCGGATACACTTCTTTGCACTGCGGCAGGAGCGTGAGGTTGCCTATAAGCACAAAGTCGCGTATGTCGCTACCGACGGAAGACAGCACTGCGGCACTGCCGATGGACTGCAAAACCATGAAGATGAGTCCCTGGGCGATGTCTTCCTGCGAAGCGTTGCTCGCCACCTTGCCGAACAGGGAGGCTGTTGCTTCCATTGGAAGTCCGGGGAGTGGCTTGCGGCTGATGTCGCCTATGAGCAAATTGACGTTTGATAGGTTGCCGCGCATGGCCAAAGCCATCACCTGCCGGATGTCACCGGTACTGAGAAGCAGTTTGGACAGTCCTTGCAGTGTGCCGCCACCGATGCCTGTGCCGCCGATGTGCTCTATCTTGTCGCCGTCGCATCGCACAAACGAAGTGCCGGTACCCATGCTGACCACAATTGCGCGGTCTACTTTTGACTCAAATCTGGCTCCGAGTCCGTCTGCGCGAAACTCTTCGGTCTTGTCTGTGGGCAGTCCATAGACGCGGGAGTCTATGTATGCGCTGCCTACTCCGGTGAGCATCACCTGTTCGATGTCGCTCAGCGAAACGCTGTTGTCGTAGAGATACTTGCCGAATGCGCCGTAGAGCGATGTCACGGGGTCGGCTGCCGTTATGCGTGTGGGCGAGAGAACCTTGCCGTCCTTAAGTCCCACAATCTTCGTGGTGCTTATTCCCACGTCTATTCCTATTACTATTCCCATTTGTCAGATTGGTTTGATTCGTTTGAAGCCTCCACCCCGTAGAATGAAAGCCCTTTGCCTGGCGGTGCAAAGGTAAACATTTTCTACCGTGTGCAAGTCTCTTACGCCTCCTTTCGCTCATACTTCTTTCTGAAAACGAACATTGCTATGAAGCCGCACAGCACCACTGGCAGGCCAACAAGAGCCGTGTAGTGGTATGGCAAACCGTAGGCCATAGGCAGACCGCCGGCGAATGCACCGAGCGCATTGCCAAGGTTGAACGCCATTTGTATCAGTGCGCCGCCCAGCATCTGGCCTCCCGGTGAGTGTTTCAGTATGAGATATTGCAGCGGACTGCTCACTGCGAACAGTCCGGCGGTGCATATCACCATGAGAATGGCCGAAATCCATCCGCATCCGGCAAGGAAGAAGATGGCCAACAGGGCCATTGCCACCACGGCTTGGGTGTATTCAGCCACGCGTCCGGGCCGGTATTTGTCGGAAAGTCGTCCGCTCGTGAGATTGCCGGCCACCATTCCGAAGCCGGCGGCAATCATCAGCAGCGGTATTGTGGCGGGAGCGAAGCCTCCCTCGTGTATCATCAGTGGCGCAACATAGCTGTACCAACAGAAAATGCCGCCGTTGCCAGCCATAGTGGCTAAGAGTATGAGCCACGGAGCACCGCTTTTCAAGAAGCGGAACTGTCCTTTGTAGCCGTTGTCGGGCTGTGGCTCGATGTAGGGCACCCATTTCCATATATAATAGAGTACGCCAAGACTGAGAAATACCACGAGCACAAACGGCATGCGCCACGAAATGGTGCCGCTGAGTGCCGTACTGAGCGGTACGCCGAACAGGTTGGCTATCGTCATGCCGGCAATCATGATTGACACTGCCCCGGTTTTGTGCCTTTCGTCGGCCAGTTGCACTGCCGCGATGGAGGCTACGCCGAAGTAAGCGCCGTGCGGCAGTCCGGCAATGAAGCGCGAAAGGAGCAAAACATGATAGTTGGGGGCTACGGAGCACAGCACTGCGCCAAGAAGCATCATGCCTGCGAGCACGAGAAGTATGCTCTTGGGACTGTACTTGTGGGCTATGGTGAGCAAAGGTGCACCGCAGCACACGCCTATGGCATAGGCGGAAATGAGGTGTCCGGCCTGTATGATACTGATGTCAAGTCCTGCAGCCACGTCGGGCAGTATGCCCATCATCACAAATTCGGTCATGCCCAATGCCAGTGTGCCGAAGGCAAGGGCTGCCAGTCCTTTTTTCATAGGTTTAATGTTTTATCCTGAATACAGTGAAATAGTTGATTCGTTGCGTCAAACTGCACAAACCGCGGTATGTCTTCGGTTCAATGGAGACCTTTTGCTTGTCCGGCTTGTCGCGTCATGCGGTGCACGTGTGGGTTCTACCAACTCGATCCGGAACCTCCGCCGCCTGTGTCTCCTCCACCGAAACTGCCGCCGAAACTGCCGCCGGAGCCGCCTCTGCCTCCACGTCCGAACATGGATCCGAGCATCATTCCGGTGAGCATCGCTCCCATACCGTCGTCGTTGTTGCGGTTGTCTTCGGGAGTATTCTTCACTATCACCTTGCCGCATTTGGAGCAGACGTATATGTCTTTGCGGTAGCGCATGCCGTTTATGCGGTAGTGGTCGGTGGATTTGTGCATGAGAGCCTTTGCTCCGCACTGCGGACAGCGCGACTTCGTGCGGTGAACCACAAGGTATATTATGGCCAGTATGCCTATAAACACTACAAGTGCGCTCATCCATCCGTCGTTGTCAGCATCGTTTTCGGGCTTCATCGAACCGTCGAGTACTGCCACAACGGCCTTTACTCCAGCTATCATGCCGCCATCGCGGTCGCCGGTCTTGAACTTCGGCACCATGTAGCGCATCTGTATGCGCTTGCACAGTGCGTCGGGCAGTGTGCCTTCAATGCCGTAGCCGGTTGTGAAGCGCACGGTGTGCTGGTCTTCCACGTAGAGTATCAGCAGACCGTTGTCGCTCTTCGACTTGCCCACGCCCCAGGAACGGAACAGACTGACGCCGAAATCAAACGGGTCGGCGGTGCCGATGGACGGCAATACCACCACGGCTACCTCTATGCCGGTGGAGGTTTCCAGTGAGGAAAGTGCGGCATTGATGGTGTCGCGTGCCGTGGCGGACAACAGTGAAGCAGGGTCTGACACGTGCAACCGCACGTCAGTCAGCCGCACATTGGGCACATTCTCCACAGTAAATGTCGTCTGTGCGTCGCCGGTCTGACCGCTTGCTGCCACTGTGGCGACAAACATGAAGACGAACAACAGCAGAACCTTTCGCACGACATGAGTGTATGCCGTGCGAAAACCGTGACAACTACTGGCGTAATCCATCGTGCTGAAAGCTGGAAAATGTATTGTTTGCTTAGAACTTCACTTCAGGAGCTTTTTCGGCACCTTTCTCTGCCTCGAAATAAGCCTTCTTTTCAAAGCCGAACATACCGGCAAGGATGCTTTTCGGGAAGCGGCGTATGGCCGTATTGTACTCCTTGGCAGCATCGTTGAAGTCTTTGCGAGCCACAGTGATGCGGTTTTCAGTGCCTTCCAGCTGCGATTGCAGTTCAAGGAAGTTCTCGTTGGCCTTCAGTTCCGGATAGTTTTCAGCCACCATGAGCAGCTTTCCGAGAGCCGACGAAACGTTTCCCTGTGCCTCCTGATACTGTTTCATCTTCTCTGGAGTGAGGTTTTCCGGGTCAATCTTTACCGAAGTGGCCTCGCTGCGCGCCTTTATCACACTCTCAAGCGTGGTCTTTTCGTGCGTAGCATAGCCCTTCACTGTGTTCACGAGATTGGGTATCAGGTCGGCGCGCCGCTGATATTGAGTCTCAACGTTTGCCCATTTGCCCTGTACTCCCTCATCCATTGACACGAGACCGTTGTAGCCGGTCACGCCCCAAAGCAGTATTACCACCACTACGGCAACTGCCGCTATCAGCCAAATTTGTTTTTTGCTCTTCATTCTGTTTGTATTTTTGTTGTTAGGTTATACCTTATTATATATGTAGTCCAAGACTTGTTTGTCTTCAGTCCATAACTGTCGGCATATTTAGTAGGCGCTGCGTCCTTCCTGCAGCCTCGTTACGCTGACCGTTTCGTCCACGCTGACCATCACGTTGGCAAGACTTTCCACCAGTTGGAGGTCGTGGCTCACCATGACAACGCAGCAGTTGCGGCTGATGCGTTGCAGAGTGTCATGCATGAGCTGCTCGGAACGTCCGTCGATATACGTGTCTGGTTCGTCGAGAATGAGCACTTCCGGACGGCTCACCATAGCCCTTGCGAGCAACACGCGCTGGAGTTCGCCGCCGCTGAGAGCCTTTATGTGGCGACGTTCCATGCCTTCAAGCCCCATTTCCATCATGGTTTCGTGCGCTCTCTCGCGCAATGGTGCCGATATGCGGCCGAACAGTCCGGCCTCGGCGTTGAGTCCCGACAGCACGGTCTGCTCCACGGAGATTGGAAAGTCCTTGTCGATGGCACTGTATTGCGGCAGATAGCCCATGCGGAGATGCTCCGCCGGCTGGCCGTCGAGGCTGTATTCCACCGTGCCGGACATGGGTTTGAGCAGTCCGAGCATCACTCTCGCGAGTGTAGTCTTGCCTCCACCGTTAGGCCCGGTCACTCCGGCGAAGTCGCCGCTGCCCACCGCGAGACTCACGTCCCTTATCTGCGCCCGTCCGTCGTAGCCTGCAGTGACGCTGTTGAGCCTTATCTGTGCTGTTTGCATATCGCTTCGGCTATCTTTGTCATCTCGTTCTCCCAGTCGTAGCTCAACGGATTTATCTCCACCTTGGCCGCTCCGGTGGCCTTGACCACGGTTTCGGTGTTGCGGTTGGCAAACTCCTTCTGTACAAACATCAGCTTGGTGCCGTCGCGTCGCGCCTCGTCAATCAGCTGTTTCAGCGACGCAGCCGACGGTTCGCGTCCGTTGTCCTCTATGGCCAACTGCTTTAGCTTGTAGTCGCGGGCGAAGTAGGAGAGGGCAGGGTGGTAGATGATGAACGACTTGCTGGCCGAACTGTCCATCATGCGGCCAATTCTGGTGTCGATTGCCATGATCCTTTCGCACAGCGAGTCGAGCCTTGCCTTGAAGTAGAGCGAATCCTTGCTGTCGATGAGCGCCATGTTCTTGTATATGTTGCGCGCTATTTGCAGTGCGTTGACAGGCGAAGTCCACGTGTGAGGGTCGCCGTGGCCGCCGCACGAGGGCAGTGGAACGATGCCGTCTGACGCATCGGCCACAATCAAGTGCTGCGCATTGGCTCTGAAACGCTTCATCCACGTGCGCTCAAAGCCGAGGTCGCCCACCTTTATATATAGCACACTCTCCGACAGTCCGGCCATTTGCTGCGCTGTAGGCTCGTAGGTCTCGGGACTGACTCCGCCGGGAACCATCGTCACCACGCGAAACCGGTCGCCGCCAATCTGCTCTGCAAAGTAGCGCAAAGGCTCGATGGTGACAGTGACCACAGGTCTGCCATCGTCCTTAGTGGCACACGAAGCGGCCAGCAGTGCGACAAGCAGTGCAGGGAAGACGGCTTTGAACTTGCCCGCTGCTGTTTTTATCTTATTTGTATATACCTTTATCATAATATGAATGTAGCTCCATACGCCAGCAAGACATATCGCAGAAACTTGCCGATGGTCATGCTGAGCGTGGTGATGAACAGGTTTGACCGCATGAGACCTTGGGTGACGATGATGGGGGTGCCTATCAGAGGCAGTACGGAGAATATTCCCATCCATGCGCCCCGGCCGTTCATAAACCGTTGCGCCCTGTCCAGATTCTTTTTCTTTATTCGCAAGTAGCGTTCAATCCATTCCATCTTGCCCATGCGCCCTATGCCGTAGCTGAGCAGTCCGCCGAGCACGTTGCCCACGGTTCCGAAGATGACGAGCCTCCATGGTTCCAGTCCCAGTGCCTGAAGCCCCACAAAGACGGCCTCGCTCGGGAACGGGACTGCGCTGCCGGCCACAAATGCGGCTACAAGCAGTCCCCAATAGCCTCCGTGTATGAGTATGTCTACAAGGGTATCCATAGGTTTACCACTGTCAGTACTGCCACCGCCGCTGTGATGGCCACAAAGGCGATGTTGGTGATGCGGGTGTTGGTGAGTGAGAGGAAGTGGCCTACCAGCGGACTCGCGTTGACTATGAGCACCCGGATGAGCAGGTCGTAGCGCTGGGGCTGCAAGATGAGAAACGCAATAGTGGCGAAACTGGCCGTGATGAAGCAGTAGTAGAACATCCGCGTGCGGATTTTGTCCATGAAACTCGTGCGGACAAAGTGTACAGTGCCCGTTACGGTGAGCACAATGACAAGTAGCGCCGTCAACACTTGGTTGGTTGTGAGCACGCTGAAGTCGGCTATTGTGCCGTAGTTGGCCAGTTCGGCAAAATGGTTGGCCGCACTGGCTATGTCGCCCGTCTGGATAAAGTAGAGCGAGGCGAACCAATAGGGGCACACGATGCCTATGATGGAGGCCATGAACGTGCGCCAGCTCATTGCGCTGAGGAAGAACGCCATCAAGAGCCACGCCACCGGCACGAAATAGAGCGTCCAGACAGAGGCCAGACTGCCCACGCCGAGAGCCAGAAAGGCATAGAACGCCCATCCCGAAGCGTTGCGGTTTTGGTAGCAATGCAGCAGAGCCGACAGCGAAGCCACTGTGCAGAGACCTGCGAAGCCGCCGCCCAACGACTTGAAGTCGCCGCACGTGAGGCACATCATGGCCATGAACGAGCACGAAACCATGCGGCTGTATATGCGGATGAGGGCGTTGGTGGTGTTCAGCTCGACCATCAGATAGGACGCGGCGGCAAAGCAGACAAACTGCAGCCACAAATCGCCGTAGGCAATTTTGGCCGCCGACCACACTAAGGCTGCGTATACTCCCACGAAAGGCAGTAGCATCCGGCTCTCCGCCACCCTGTTCTGCAATCGTTTTACCATGTCTATACCTATTGTTATATAGTCATCAAACCGGCTTGCTTATGTTATTGAAGTCGGCCGTGAGCCGACGCAGGGCTACAGGTCGGCTCCTATGTCGCCACGGAAGTACTTGCCTTCGAACTCAATCTTGCCGGCTTCGGCAAACGACTTGGCCAGAGCCTCCTCCTTGGTCTTGCCATAGGAACTCACGGCAATCACGCGGCCACCGTTGGTGACGAGCTTTCCGTCGGCCATGGCTGTTCCGGCGTGAAACACGGTGCTGCCTTCCACGAGGTCGGTGCCCGTTATGGCAAAGCCTTTCTTGTAGGCTTGGGGATAGCCGCCGCTGACCAGCATCACGCAGACGGCTGCACGGTCGTCGAACTCAATGTCGCGCTTGTCGAGGTCGCCTGCGGCTACGCCTTCAAACAGGTCAACTATGTCGCTCTTCAGGCGGAGCATGACGCTCTCAGTCTCCGGGTCGCCCATGCGGCAGTTGTACTCTATCACCTTCGGTTCGCCGTCCACGTTGATGAGGCCGAAGAAGATGAAGCCCTTGTAGACGATGTTCTCCTGGGCAAGACCGTCCACAGTGGGTTTGATTATGCGCTGTTCCACCTTGTCCATCCACTCCTTTGTGGCAAACGGAACGGGCGAAACGCTGCCCATACCGCCAGTGTTCAGACCTGTGTCGTGTTCACCTATGCGCTTGTAGTCCTTGGCTTCGGGCAATATCTTGTAGTGCTGACCGTCGGTGAGCACAAACACCGAGCACTCAATGCCGCTCATGAACTCCTCTATCACCACGCGCGCCGAGGCGTTGCCGAACATTCCGCCGAGCATTTCGCGCAACTCGCGCTTGGCTTCGTCGAGCGTAGACACTATGAGCACGCCCTTTCCGGCGCACAGTCCGTCGGCCTTCAGTACATAGGGGGCCTTGAGCGTCTCCAGAAATGCCAGTCCCTCGTCGAGCGTAGTGCCGTCAAAGGTGCGGTAGGCAGCCGTGGGTATACCGTGGCGAGCCATGAATGCCTTGGCAAAATCCTTGGAGCCTTCGAGCACTGCGCCGGCCTTTGAGGGGCCGATTACGGCAATGTCCTTGGTGCGAGGGTCGCTCAGAAACTCGTCGTAGACGCCTTTCACCAGTGGGTCTTCGGGTCCTACGACCACCATGCTCACGCCGTTGCTCACGGCAAAGTCTTTCAGAGCCTCAAAGTCGTCGGCCTTTATGTCCACATTTGTGCCGCACTGCGCCGTACCGGGGTTGCCGGGGGCTATGAACAGTTGCTCCACTTTTGCGCTCTGCGCTATCTTCCATGCCAAGGCGTGCTCACGCCCTCCGCTGCCTAAAAGCAATATCTTCATTTCGTGTTGGATTTTAGAGTGAAAAATTCATCTGCAAATTTACGGAAATATGTCATTAGTGCCAAACTTTTGCCGGAGTAAGCACGGCCTGTCTGGCAAAACGTTTTTAATGTCAGTTCGGGTTGTGTCGGCTAAGTGGCACAGTTGTGCACCGTAACTCGGCCATTTACGACCCGTAAGTGGCCGAGTTACGGTGCAAAAGTGGCCGAGTTATGAGCGTAACTCGGCCACTTTTGTAACCCGTTTGCACTCAATGAGATACGAAACCTGTTTTTCGGAATCTGAAAACCTGTGGTGATGAGGCTGGAAACCGGTGCGGAAAGCGTTGGCAACCGCACTGACTGCTACTCACCTGTGCATAGGGGAAACACCGTCAAGCGGCACACCAAAAGCGAGGTTTGCCGTAAAAAACATGGCAATCTTTGCCGTATCAAGTAATTTTTGCCTAAATTTGCAACGAAAAGGCTCGGAGTTGCCTTGCGCCAAGGCGCACAAATAAAAGAGAGAAGAGAATACTTCCAAGAGAAATATGATAAACCGGGAAATAATAAGGAACAAGGTGGTGCAGTTGACCTACGCCTACTACCAGAACGGAATAACCAACGGTATAGATTCGGCGGAGCGCGAACTGTTCTTCAGTCTGTCAAAGGCTTACGACTTATACAACTATTTATTGGAACTCATAGTGGCCGTCACGGCTGAGTCGCGTCGCCATCTGGAAGTGGCACAGGCCAAGGCGAGGCGCGAAGGCGCACCGGAACCGTCGCAGAAGTTTGCCTACAACAGGCTTGCAATGCAGCTTGAGGAGAACAAGATGCTGAACGACTTTGTGGAAACGAAGAAGATGACGTGGGACGGCAACGCTGATTTCGTCCGGAAGTTGTATTCTCAAATCACGGCCAGCCAGATCTACAAGGACTATATGGACTCCAAGGAGGACACATACGAGGCCGACAGGGAGCTGTGGCGCCGACTGTATCGCACACTGGTGCAGGAAAACGAGGACCTCGACGCTGTTCTTGAGGAGCAGAGCCTCTACTGGAACGACGACAAGGGCATTGTGGACACGTTTGTGCTCAAGACAATAAAGCGGTTCACCGAGAAAAGCAACTCAAAGCAGGAGCTGCTGCCCGAATATGACAGCGAGGACGACAAGAACTTCGCCCGCAAACTGTTCAGAGCGGCCATTATGAACAGCGACGAGTATCAACGCTACATGAGCGAAGCCTCTCGCAACTGGGATTTCAGCCGCTTGGCCTACATGGATGTGGTGATTATGCAGATAGCTTTGGCGGAAATACTCACTTTCCCGTCCATCCCCGTCAGCGTGAGCATCAACGAGTATGTCGATTTGGCCAAACTGTACAGCACACCGCGTAGCGGAAGCTACATAAACGGTATGCTCGACGCCATAGCGCGCCATCTGATAAGCACCGGAAGGCTGATGAAGCACATGGATGCGCCTAAGCGACAGGCTGAGAAGCAGGAGGACGCTGTGCAGGACGCTGCCGAAAACAACGGCACAGCGGCTGATGCCGAGGTGCAGAACGGCGGCGACAGTGCCGCAAACGAAGCGAACAACGACAATAATAACGAATAACACAAAGACATGACAACACTGGTTCTCGCTGCACAACAGGCAGCACAGGGTGGAGGCGGAATGGGCTTCCTGATAATGATAGTGGCAATGTTTGCCATAATGTGGTTCTTCATGATTCGCCCACAACAGAAGAAGCAGAAGGAAATCCAGAAGTTTCAGAACTCTCTCCAGAAGGGTGAGCGCGTTGTGACCGGCGGTGGAATATACGGAACAGTAAAAGAAGTGATACTTGAACAGGGCATTGTGAAGGTGGAGATTGCCACAGGCGTGGTGATAACCGTAGACAAAGGCTATGTGTTCAAGGACGCTACTGGCGCTATGCCCGCAGCAAAATAAGGCGGAATGGGCAGATTGCGCATTATAGCCAGCACAATCAGGAACTTCTTGTTCGGCACTGCTAACAGGGAGTTCCTGGTTTTTTTGTTTTTCCTTGCCGTTTCGGGAGTGTTCTGGCTGCTCATGACGCTCAACGACACGTATGAAAGGGAATTCAAAATACCCGTGCAGATGACCAATGTGCCCAAGAACATCGTGCTTACTTCCGACGATACCGACACCGTGAGGGTCACTCTGCGCGACAAGGGGCTGTTCCTGCTGAGCTATATGTATGTCGACGGACTGCCGGCCATCAGCGTCAACTTCAAAAACTATGTGTCGGGCAACGGCGTGTGCACCGTCTCCAGTGCAGAGCTGCAGCGGCTGGTATATCAGAACCTGCTGGTGTCCACCAAGATTGTGGGCAGCAAACCGGACAAGATGGAGTTCTTCTTCAACTACGGTATGCACAAACGGGTGCCAGTAAGGTGGCGTGGCCACGTGTCTCCGGAGCGCATGTACTTCATCTCCGGCGTGGAATACAGCCCCGACAGTGTGGATGTGTATGCCTCGAAGTCGGCTTTAGACAGCATACACGCGGTGTACACCGAGCCTTTGAACTACTCCAACTTCCGCGATACGCTCTCTGTGGAGTGCCGTCTGCAAAGGATAAAGGGCATAAAGACGGTGCCTAAGCGCGTGAAACTGACCTTTCTCACCGACGTTCTCACCGAAGAGGACATTGAGGACGTGCCCATAACGGGCATCAACCTGCCGGAGGGCAAGGTGCTGCGCACTTTCCCGTCGAAGGTGACGGTGAGGTTCGTGGCTGGAGTGAAGCGTTATCGCAGTCTCAAACCTAAGGATTTCACAGTGGTGGTGGACTACAACGAGATAGCAAAGCGTCCGTCGGACAAGTGCAATCTGAGATTAAAGACCGTGCCGAGCGGCATTTCGCGACCGTCACTGGCTGTGAAGCAGGTTGATTACCTTATAGAGGAGCAATGAAGACGGCCATAACGGGAGGCATAGGCAGTGGCAAGAGCTACGTGTGCGCACGGCTTGCCGCACGCGGAATAGCGGTCTACGACTGCGACAGTGCGGCCAAACGGCTCATAAACGGTTCGTCCGACATACGCAGGCGGTTGACCGAACTGATAGGAACGGACACCTACAACAGTGACGGACGGCTTAACAAGGCAGCCGTGGCGGCTTTTCTCCTCGCCTCAGAGGCCAATGCAAAGGCCATAGACGACATTGTGCATCCGGCTGTGGCGCAGGATTTCATAGCCAGTGGGTCTGAATGGATGGAGTGCGCCTTGCTCTTTCAGTCCGGATTCGACCGCCTTGTTGACCGCACCATCGTGGTCACTGCGCCGGAACGCGTGCGCATAGAACGGATAATGGTGCGCGACGGCATAACCGAAGCCAAGGCTCGCGAGTGGCTGGCAAGGCAGTTGCCGCAGGAAGAGGTGCGCCTCATGGCCGACTACGAAATCGTCAACGACGGCCAACAGGACGTTGACGCTCAACTGGACGGCATATTGGAAAGGCTGAAACGGACGGAATGACAAACGAAAACGTGCGGTTTGGACTCTTGCAGGCGACCTGTAGCAGCAGTGATGCGCACAGAGCGAAACGATAAACTGTGCGGAACAACAAGATAGAACATACTGATTAACAAAATAGAAACATACAGAAAATGCTTAGAACAATCCTTTCAATCTCGGGAAAACCGGGACTTTACAAACTGGTTTCAAGGGCTAAGAACAACCTCGTGGTCGAGATTCTCGACGAAACCCACCGCCGTGTACCGGCTTTCGCAACCGACCGTATAATCTCTCTCGGCGACATAGCCATGTATACCGAGGCCGACGATGTGCCACTGAGCAAGGTTTTGGCAAGCATGAAGGCACTTGAGGGCGGCAAAACGTCGAGTGTTGACTTCAGAAAGGCCAGTGGCGAGCAGCTGAGGGAGTATTTCGCCAAGATACTGCCCGACTTTGACCGCGAACGTGTACACAATAGCGACATCAAGAAGCTGATACAGTGGTACGACATACTTATCAACAACGGCATAACCGACTTTGAGGATAAGGAAACCGCTGCCGAAGCTACAGAGGATGCAGCTGTTGCTGAAGAGAAACCGGCAGTTGCTGAAGAAAAGCAGGCTGAAACAGAAGCAAAGCCGGCTGTTGCTGAGGAGAAACCCGCCAAAGCAGAGGCAAAACCTGCTAAGACCGCGAAGAAAACTGCCGCAAGCAAGACTAAGGCAACGACTAAAAAGAAATAAAGAACAAGGCTTTTTGGAAGGTTTATAAGTCGGGGTTAGCTGGTCTATAGGTTTGCTTTGCTGGTTCGCGAATAGGCTTTGGCTGATTCAAGAGTCGGTTTAGGCTGATTTGTGAGACAAGTTTCAACCGGTTTATAAACCTTCTTTTATTCAAAAGGTGTGAGACTATGGGCAGAAATGCGTCGCTGAAAGACATTGCAGCACGGCTTGGCGTGAGTATCGCAACGGTTAGTCGCGCCTTGCAGGGCAACCCCTCCATAAGCGAAAAGACTCGCTTGGCGGTGGCTGAGGCGGCGCGTGAGATGAACTACTCCAAGAATTTCATCGCCGACAGTCTGCGTAGCGGGTCGCTACCGCTCATCGGAGTGATTGTGCCGCACGGGGTCACGCTGTTCTACTCGTCCATCCTTGACGGCATAGAGCACGCCGCAGGTGCGGAAGGCTATGCCGTTATCAGCATGAACTCGCACGAAAGCTACGAGGAAGAGAAGTGCAACGTGGAGAGTCTGCGCAACTTGCATGTGGCAGGTATCATAGTTAGCGTCACTCAGGAGACCGAAGACATAAGTCATTTTGCCGCTTTGGCTGGCGACAACATACCTGTGGTGCTCGTGGCGCGCGACCTTTCGGCCAAAAACTACTCGTCTGTGACGGCTGACAGCGTGGAAGCCGCCCACAAAGCCACGCGCCACTTGATAGAGCAAGGGTGTCGGCGCATCGCTGTCCTGTGCGGTCCAGGTCACATGAAGATGGTTGCCGACCGCAAACACGGCTATATAGACGCGCTGCACGACAACCGACTGCTCGTAAGGCCAGAATATGTGGCCTATAGTGATATGGATACGTCGTCTGCAATAGACGCTACCAACGCCTTGCTCGACCTGAAGGAACGCCCGGACGGCATAATAGCGCTCAACGACACTCTGCTTTTTGCCGCAATGAAAGCAGTAAAGATGCAGGGACTGTCCATTCCCGACGACATTGCGCTCATCGGCTTCAGCGATGTGGACTATGTGGAAGACGTAACGCCAACACTTTCCACCATAGAAGACCAGAGCCGGCTCATGGGTGAGTGTGCCTGCCAGATACTGTTCGACCACATTCGCGGCAACACTCAGCCGGTTCACAAGATTATCCCCACCGTCCAGCGCATAAGACAAAGCAGCAAGAGAAAGTAGAGCCTACTATATAATAAGGTATAGGCCGTCTTATAGGAAATGTAGGTGCTACATTCTAACGATGTATATACAACGGCGAAAAGGCATAAGCCCACATCTATCCGTGTGACTTATGCCTTTTCGCTGTTATTATATGGCAGGTTTACTCTTCCCATTCAAACACTGCGCCGTTGGTGCGGGCTGGGTCTGCGCCACGGTAGTCGCAACTGTAGCTGCTGCCGGTGGTAGGGCTCATGCCCACATAGCGGTTGTTGCTGAGTGAGAGCAGCATGAACTGGTGGTTGAGATAGTCCTGAAAGAGGAACTCGGTGGCCTTTGTCGCGTCTGTTGTGAAGCGCACATCGCCCGGAAGCCCCTCGCCGGCTATGAACACATATCTGCCGTCGGTGCACTGGAGCAGCACTTTGCCTTGACCGCGGTCTACAAACTTGAAACGCGCAGTGGCGGCGTTGCGGTTCTTTGTGCCGTGCATCAGTCCGTGCGGAAGAGCCTCCATGTAGTCGCCGCGCCCGATGTTCTTTATCGCAAATGTCTTGCCCAAAGGCAGGTTTTGACTGCGGTCGGCCTCGGTTTCCACCACGGTGAAGTTGTCGAAGTCGGCATATCCGCCTTCCGTGTCCTTGGTGTTGTAGGCGAAGAGCGATGCCCTTGAACCTTGGAACGTGACGAGCTGATAGCCCAGTTTCACCTGTTGGCCAATCTCGGTGAAGTTCTTTCCGTCGGTGGAATAGCTGTATTGCATCACGTTGTCGTCGTATTTGCCGTCCATACGCAACCAGATGCGGTTGCCCTTCGGTGCAATGGCCGTCTGCTGACGCTCGTTGGTGTTCTGGTCATACCACTTTAGGCTCAACTCCTTGCCGTCTTTAGCCACGCCAAGCCAGCTGCATGGCTTGTTGACGTTGCCCAGTCCGGCCACGTCGCCGTCCTTCAAGCCCTTCAAACCCAGTTCTACCGTGGTCACGGAACTTGGTCCTACGACTCTTTGCGTAAGCGTATTGCGCGCCCACATCATCTCCTTTGCAGGCATGGTGTGCAACCTCAGTACGCCTTTCTTCTCCGTCAGACTCCACTTCCCCTCCTCCGGGTTGTGGTTCCACTGCCAGATGCGGTTCATCTTGCCGCCGTCAAAGTTGTCTGAACGCACGTAGGGCGCATGCGGAGCAGCCGCCTTTTGAGCGGTTTGCGGCTTGAACCAAGTGCGCGGAGCACGCCCGAGATTGCCCTCAAGTCCCACCATCGGCCATCCGTCTTTCCACGTCATGGGCATGAGACACACCGTGCGGCCGATGCTGTGGAAGTCCTGCATGAGCAAAGCCCACCATTTGCCGTCGGGAGTCTGCACGATGCCGCCCTGATGAGCGTTGGCACAGCCCGTGGCATTCACGTCCGGGTCGGTCACGCCCACGGCTGTGCTCTCGTCGGGTATGCGCTGTTTGGTGTCCTTGGTCCAGAATCCGTTGTGGTATCCGTAGGTCTCGTCGGCCTCAATCACGCGCGTTTCATATGGCCCCCAAATGCTTTTCGACCGCGAACAGAGCGTGCGCCCGTTGGGCTTGTAGTCGGTTGAGATGAGATAGTACATCCCGTCAATCTTATACATGTGGTGTCCCTCGCCCACGCTGTTGCCTTCGGGAATGATGGTGCGTGTGGTTTCGTCGATGGGAGCGCTCATGTCGGGCTTCAGCTCCGTACACTTCACGTCGCCATAGCCGTGTATGGCGTATATCTTTCCGTCGTCGTCGAAGAGCACCGACAGGTCGTATATGCGGCCTTTCATGTTGGTGTGCTTCCACGGCCCTTCGGGTTTGTCGGCCATGAAGCACTGCAGACCCTTGCCGTTGACGTTGGTGAACACGTAGAACTTGCCGTTGCTGTAGCGTATGCACGGCGCCCACACTCCCTGGCCGTAAATCTCCTGCTTGTTTTTCAGCGAGAAGCGGTCGTCGCCGAAGTCAAACCGGGGCATACAGTAGCTGATATTCTCCCAGTTGACGAGGTCTTTCGAGTGCAGTATCACCACTCCCGGCACGGTGTGCATGGTGGTTCCGGCCAGATAGTAGTCGTCGCCCACGCGGAGAATGTCGGGGTCGGAAAACTCGTCGTAGAACAGAGGGTTGGTGAAAGTGCCGTTGCCGTTGTCCGCCGACCACGATGTCTTTCCGTCGGGCAGCGTCTGCGCCACGGTTTCGGGTGCATACTGCGCCGCCATGGCCAGTGCCAGAGCTACGCCGAAGTAACAGTGTTTTTTCATAATCGTTTATAGTATTGTTGTCGGTTAGTTAGTTGCTTGTTGGATGTTGCCGTGTTGTCTTTGCAAAGATAGGCCTACTCTTATGCAAAGATAGTGCAAGCGAGCGCAATGAGAATCTGTTCTCAGATTGCCGAGTGCAGCCTATCTTATGCAAAGATACTTGACTTTTGTGAGAAACGGGCCTTATGTCAAAGGAAAATGGCGGAGCTTGGGATGTACGGTGCCTTTGCCGCACTCGTCTGTGCTAAGGACTGCCACTCGGGTTCTTTGCGGATAGCGCAAAAATGAAACGCGTCCGCACAAACGGTGTTGTGCGGACGCGCCATGGCTGACCGGCCTTTCGGCCTGTATGTTGTTACTTCTTCGCAGCCTTGCCGTAACGGCTCATGAACTTGTCTACGCGGCCTGCCGTGTCGACGAGCTTGCTCTTGCCTGTATAGAAGGGGTGCGAAGAGCTAGAGATTTCCACTTTTACCACTGGGTAAGTCTCACCTTCGAACTCTACTGTATCTGTAGTCTTGCATGTAGAGCGCGTAAGGAACATATCGCCGTTGGACATATCCTTGAATACGACGGGGCGATAGTTTTCGGGATGAATTCCTTTTTTCATTTTAATGTTAATATTATATGATAATGTATTTCCACGTATAATGGGTTGCAAAGTTACGAATAAAATACTGCGCCGCCAAGTTTTGCCTTCTTTTTTTGCTTTTTGCTTGTGCGAGAAAGGTGCTGGCGAAGTTAGTGAGAGGACGTTTGGAGGAGGCAAATGTGGCGCAAGATGGCGCAAACAAGCCGCTTCACCATCGCAACCGTGCCGTTTGACTATTGCAACCATGCCACTCGTAAAAATAACTATGCCATTTAGCAGCCGTAAACGTGCCATTTACGGGGCGTAAATATGCCATTTAGCACCCGTAAACATGCCGTTTACGGTTTGAAACTGTATGGGTTGTTTTTGCTTACAGTCTTGCTTGATAATCTATTCTTTAGGATATACTGTAAGCAAACGGGACGGTTTTCCTTGCAGTTTTTCGAGCGTTTTTGACTGTCAGCGATTTCTTCGCCTGAATTCCGAGCACACCACGGCTGTGGCAATGGCTACGTTGAGGCTTTCTGCGCCGCACGTGGGGGCGAAACAGGGGATGAGCAGACTGTGGGTGATGCACTGCCGCACTTCGGGCGACAGTCCGCGCCCCTCATTGCCCATCACTATGTAGCCCCGTTGCTCCAGCTGTTCGCCGTAAATGTCGTTGCCGTTGAGCAGAGTGCCGTAGACAGGAGTGCCGTCGGGGCGTTGGGCAAACAGTTCCGGCAGGTTGGCGCGCACCACCTGTACCCTTGCTATGCTGCCCATAGTGGCTTGCACCACCTTGGGGTTGTATGTGTCCGCCGTGTCTTGGCTGCACACGATGGTGTCTATGCCAAACCAGTCGGCCAAGCGTATGATTGTGCCCACGTTGCCGGGATCCTGCACTCCGTCGAGAGCCAGACAGAGCTTGCTGGAGGCTGCCTTGGGGTCGGCTTCGCGCTCTTCGGGCAGTGGAAACAAGGCTATCACCTGTTGCGGATGCTGCAACAAGCTGGCGCGGCGCAGCTCGTCGGGAGTGGCAAGTGTGGCGTCGGCGTCGGGGTTGTGCTCAATCCATTCTCTTGTGGCAAGCAGAGCCACTGGCCGGGCGGTGCGCATGAGGTCGCCAACGGCCTTAGGGCCTTCGGCCACAAACAGTCTTTCGGTCATCCGAGCCTTCTTCTGCTCCAGCGAACGGATGAGTTTCATCAAGTTTTTGGGTGTCATTTTGCGGTGGCGCAGGCAACAAAAGGAGCCTGACAGCGGCAAAGTTACGAAGAATGTTTTAACTTTGCAACCCAAACCCTACCCAATGCGCCTTTGTAAAGCCCTATATGCAGCTGCCAGCCTGACCCTTTGTCTCGCTTCATGCTCGGTGACGAAGTATGTTCCCGAGGGCGAATGGCTGTTGGACAACGTGGCCGTGAAGACCGACGGCACGCCGATGGGCGTAAGCGCCAGCCACTACAAGCAGTATGTGGCGCAAAAGGGCAACTCACGTTGGCTCTCGGCTGTAAAGATGCCTCTCGCAACGTATTCGCTTTCGGGCAGAGACAGCTCAAAATGGATCAACCGCACGATGAAGTCGATGGGTGAGGCACCGGTGCTGTACGACTCGCTGAGCACAATGCGGTCGTGCCGCGATTTGGCCGACGAGTTGCACAACGAGGGTTGGCTCCGTGCCACGGTGGATGCCTCGGTGAACAGAAAAAGTCGCCGCAGGATAGACGTGGTGTATACGCTCCGTCCCGGCATGCCCTACAGTCTGGCCGGCGTGGACTATGAGATAGGCGACTCGGGCGTTGCCGCACTGATGCGCGAGCAGCAGTTTGCTCCGGGACTTCGCCGGGGCATGCGCTTCGCGGTGGAGGCTCTGGAGAACGAGCGCTCCCGCATCACATCGCTGCTCAACGACAATGGCTACTATGGGTTCAACAAAGACTTCATAACCTTTGAGGCCGACACCGCCAGCGGCGACCGTACTGTGGGGCTGAAGCTCGTGTTGCACCCCTGTGGCGTGGTTGGAGGGACGGACACTCTGCACACACGCTACCGCATAGGACGAGTGGCCCACACCAACCAGGCTGACCCGACGGCAAAGGTGGGACTGAGGCGGGGCACTCTTGAGGAGAACACTTTCATAAAGCCCGGAGACTACTACAGCAACGATGCTCTGCGCCGAACCTACAGCCACTTCGGACGGTTGCAGGCGGTGAAGTACACCAACGTCAGTTTCACCAAACAGCCCGGCGACAGTGTGCTTGACTGCAACATACAGATAAGCACCAACAAACCGCACACCATAAGTTTCCAGCCAGAAGGCACCAACACCGCCGGCGACCTCGGCGCAGCCGCAACGCTGGGCTACCGCAACCGCAACCTGTTTGGCGGTTCGGAGGCTCTGTCCATAGAACTGCGCGGTGCCTACGAGGCGATAAAGGGGCTGGAAGGCTACAACAACGACAACTTCGAGGAGTACAGTGTTCAGGCTGGACTCACCTTTCCGCGCTTCATTGTCCCGTTCTTGTCGCAGAAGTTCCGCAGCCGCATAAACGCAACGTCGGAGGTGTCACTCCTCTACGACCTGCAAAACCGTCCGGAATACCACCGCCGGGTGCTCTCTGTGGCGTGGCGATACAAGTGGAGCGACATCAACAGCCACAGCCGCTATCAGGTGGATTTGCTGGATCTCAACTATGTGTTCATGCCGTGGATATCGGAAACTTTCCGCCGCGACTATCTTGAGGATGTCACAAGCCGCAACGCCATACTCCGATACAACTATGAGGACTTGTTTATCCTGAAACTTGGTTTCCGCTACGCCTACAGCAACGACACGTATGCCATAAAACTGAACACGGAAACGGCTGGCAACGTGCTCGACATCGGTTCGCGGCTGCTGGAGACGCAGACCGACGGACAGGGCAGACGCACGCTGTTCAAGATAGCATACGCGCAGTATGTGAAGGGTGATTTGGAATATACGCGCAACATCAAGTTCGACTACAACAACACTCTTGTGCTGCACGCAAACCTCGGCATAGCATATCCCTATGGCAATAGTACGGTGCTGCCTTTTGAGAAGCGGTACTTCTCAGGTGGAGCCAACAGCGTGAGAGGATGGAGCGTCCGAGGACTCGGTCCCGGAAAGTACAGTGGGCGCGACGGCAGGATAGACTTCATCAATCAAACGGGTGACTTGAAGCTCGATTTGAACGTGGAATACCGGACAAGTCTGTTCTGGAAGCTCAATGGTGCGGCGTTTGTCGATGCTGGAAACATCTGGACACTGCGTTCATACAGCGACCAACCGGGCGGACAGTTCCGCTTCAGCTCCTTTCTGAGCCAGCTTGCCGTGGCCTACGGACTGGGTGTCCGACTCAATTTCGACTACTTCATACTGCGTTTCGACTTCGGTATGAAGGCCGTCAACCCTGTCTACGAAACCGAGCTTGACCATTACCCGTTGATACATCCGCGCCTTAGCCGCGACCTCACTTTCCACTTCGCGGTAGGCTTGCCATTCTAACCCGCCAACCGCTGTCGTTGTGCACCAGATTGAGCGTGAACACGGCCTCGTCAACCACTCTTCCTGCCTTGCCGATGGTGTCGCGCTGCATGAAGTTTGCCACTTCCACAGTGGCCACAGCCGTACTGTCGCCGTCAAGAATGTCCACATCGGTAACGTTTGCCGATGCACCCTCCTCCATATTGCGCAGCACTTCTATGTCCGCTCCATACACATTCGAGGCGGCAAAGGCCAGCCACTGCCTGCTGTCCTGCGTGCAGAACTTTGCCGCTTCGTCGAAATCATAGTTGAAGTATGCGTTAGCAAATGCCAACGCCGCCGCTTCCGCCTCTTCTTTGTCCTTGTCTCCGCCCGCACAGCCCATAAAGGCTGCTGTCAACGAACAAGCTAACATGGTGAAAATATACCTTATATGCATGGTCCGTGTGGTCTTCATGTCGCTTCTCTGTATTGGTTTCAAGCACTTTACGTCTCTTCTTCATAACGTTCCGTCGCGTCTTTTATTGTGAAAACGCAGTGGCAGAAGAGGGTAGGACAGCAAATTTTCTGTGCCCTCCAGCATCTGCCATACGTGCCAAAGTGCGTACCACAGTCATGCTACAGTCAGCAGGAATTAGACTTTGACGACTGTCGCGGAAAGGAAGTTGAGGACACTAAGCGTCTCCTCAACAACATAGACACCATATGAATCAATGGAACACAACTGTTACTTGGCCAAGTTTACGACAGCATGGGCTTCAACAGCGTACCAGATGAGATTCTACGCCACCTTGTGATAGCCAGAGTATCGCAACCGAAGAGTAAGCTGGCAACGGTTGACTACCTGAAGTCTTACTATGACGAGGACGTTGACCTCAATCACATCTATCGTTAC
>CAVGKZ010000030.1:0-6990 GCA_963630025.1 bacterium
TTGTGGTACCACCAGGAATCGAACCGGGGACACAAGGATTTTCAGTCCTTTGCTCTACCAACTGAGCTATGGCACCAAACTGTTTGTTTCTTGTTTGCGGTTGCAAAGGTAGAGTTTTTTTTTCGTTCCCGCAAATTTTTCAGAGATATTTTTCCTAAATATTTTTTTGAGGGAAAAAATTCACGTATTTGTTTTTTTTGCCTTACCTTTGCACTCGCAAAAGAACAAAAGCGGGATGTAGCGCAGTTGGTAGCGCACTACGTTCGGGACGTAGGGGTCGCTGGTTCGAGTCCAGTCATCCCGACTTTAAGGCAGCAAGAGAACAACAAGCTCTTGCTGCCTTTTTCGTTTATCATGCCTAAAGCCCACAAAACATTCTCGGGCGGGGACGCAGCGCCTACTAAGGAGACAGTACGGAAATCAGACTGCACCGTTCTGTTCTATAAGCGTGAGTAAAACTCTTCGTACTGGCGTGCCACTTTAAGGTAATCGTGGTGGCGGCGTATGTATTCCATACCTTGCCATTTGAGCAAGGCGGTGCGTTCAGGATGGGCGGCCATCTGTTCCAGAGCTGTGACCACACTACTATAATAAGGCTGCACATTGACTATCGGGCGCAACTCGTTCTCCCCAAGGATGCGATAGCTCTCCTCCTCACCGCCACCTATGCAGACGAGACCGCGCGACATGGCTTCAAGCGAGTTCATCGAGGGCGTATAGCTGTACAACTGGTCGAGTATGGCGTCGCTGCCGTTCATCATGCGGACGTATTGGGCAAAGGGAACAGACTCGGCGATGCGAAGCTCTACCCTGTCGGGATGCTCCTTCTGAACATACTGTGCTGCGCGGAGCATGATGTCAGTGCCCTTGTATTCGCTGCGTTCGCGGTTTATGCCGATGAACAGCCGCAGTTTGTCGCCGCAGGGAGGCACGGCAGCGCCAACGGGAGCTGCCTTTATGGGAAACGGGATGAACTGCGTCTTCTGCGGAAAAGCGTCCTTGTAGCACACGAAATATTCATATAGCCCGGCCACGATGCCATCGCAGTCGTCAGCAATCAGCCGGTTGAGCCGTCCCTTTGCAGTGCCAAGCCAGTCGCGACGCTCCTTGAGCGCATCCTTGTTGGTGCGCAGAGTGTCGCCAAGGTTGAAGTCGCTGTAGCGAAGCGGTTTCTTTTCCACGCAAGTGTTCACCCAATACCAGTCCATGCCGAACGCCCCGAGCACCACTTTGCCGTTGTTGCGCCGCAGATAGCGGTAGAGCGGCAAGAGCCGTTCGGCCTTCAGCTCCACGAACATGGGGTTTATGAGCTGCACAACATCGTAGCCACGCAGCTTGGGCAGCAACGCCAGCACTTTCATCGAGAGCATTGCGCCTCCGAGCTTGCCCGGACGGCGCACGAGAGAGTAGTCGCGCGGATAGTTTTTCCAGAAGTCACCGTTTGAAACCACCGTCACCCGATGGCCCAACTGCCGCAGTCCCTCGGCCAACGTGGCATGCACGTTGCTATATTCGCCCAACAGGAGTATCTTCATCGCAGCGTTTACCTTTCCTTTTTCATCAACGGCAATGTGGCCACAAGCATCCTGAGTCCCAATCGGCTGGACGTCATGCGGCGAAACCAGCGGTACTTTCGCGTATAATCCTTGTCGGGCAGAGGAAACAAGCCCTTGGCGCGCAACTCCTCAAGCCGCTTCTCCACATGACTCACCGACCGGGTGGTCACTATTACATTATATATATAGTCCATCGTGAGCTGTGCCACGCGCCTGTACATGGCCGCCTTTTCGGCCACGGGCAACGAGTCGGCCACGCTGAGCAGACGGCATATCACCTGCACGTTGTCGTCCAGGCGTTGCAGACGGCTGCGCACATCATTCTTGTTCAAGGCCGACTGACTGCGGGGACGGTAGTAATAGGCCTTCACCCCTGTGTCGCACACCTTTTCGGCACGCAGGAGCAGCTGCGGAGTGAACTCCTCGTCCTCGCCGTAGCACCGCCCGGGAGTGAAACGCAGACTGCCCAACATGGTTCTTCGAAACAGATAGCTCCACGAAGCCCCACGGATGTTGTGGCTTCGCATATATTCCGCGCCGCTCACCATCGTGGCCTCGCCAAACAAGTCACCCGAAGCGTCCGGCTGGCGCGTGAAGTCGAACATCACCATGTCGGCATCGTTGTAGCGCAGAATGTCGAGACAGTGCTCGTAAGGCGCGCGCAGAAGCATATCGTCGCCGTCGACAAACTGGACGAACTGTCCCGTAGCCATGCGCAGACCGATGTTGCGCGCCACGCTTACACCACCGTTTGGCACCCGCACATAGACGATGTCGCGGTCGTAGTCGGCCAGGTCGTTGATGGCGAAAGCGTCCGAACCGTCGTCAACCACGATCACCTCGCGCTCGTCGCGCCTCAACGACAGAGCCACGATGCTGCCCAAACACTCGCGCAGCATCTCCTGCGGCAAGTTGTAGGCCGTGACGACGAAGCTCACCAGAGGCGCATTGTCCTGCATATTGTTCTGTATAGTTTGCATAAGTTGTTCAGTCCAAGTATTTTCAGAGCCATCACCTTCAGGAGCATGGCCGCATTGAGACCTCTGAAACGGGTTGTCCGCATTGGCGGAAGCACAGGCCGTTCGCCCGTCATGCCGCACACGCTCAGCTGGATGTTCAGCACGTGCAGATAGTAAGCCTCATCGGCAGTGACCATGCCCGTAGCCAGATGGGCCTCAAGCAGCGACCTTAGAGCCTTGCCGTCGGCAGTGGCGGTTATGCTCCGGGGGTTGTCGCAGTAGCAGTATAGCCCCTGGCTTGTGTTGCACACCTTGCGGCAATGGTCGAGCAGTCGCGGCAGAGTGTGAACGTCTTCGAACAGAAGCCCTTCGGGAAACCGTTCGCTGTCGAAGAGCCGCCTGCGGAATATCTTGTTGCACATGTAAGAGTGGGCGTAAGCCTTGCCTCGCAACCAGTAGTCGGCCTTGTCCGCATACGTTTCGCCGCCGAACGACAACACCGTCTGGCGGTCAGTGCCGTAGAACCTCATTATGGGAAACTCCATGATGTCGCAGTCGTCGTCCATCGCACCCAGTACTTCACTGTAGGTGCCGCGCGCCACCAGGTCGTCAGCGTCGACAAAGGTGACAAGGCAGCCCGTGGCAGCATCCAGTCCGCAGTTTCTCGCGTCGCTCAGTCCGCCGTTCTGCTTATGCACCACCACTACCCTATCGTCGCGCTCAGCCCACTTGTCGCACAGAGCCGGACTGTTGTCCGTCGACCCGTCGTCCACGAGGATTATCTCCAGGCCCCCGCAGTTCTGCGCCGCCACGCTCTCCACGCACCTGTCGAGGCTGTCCTCCATGTTGTACACAGGGATTATCACGCTCAACCTGCAGTCTCTTCTGGCTATATATGGTGTATCGGTCGTTTGTGTCATAGAGATATAGTTTTGCAAAGTTACATAAATTTTATGCATAAGTGACGGTTCGTAGTCAGTTTCACCGGTTTTACGCCCCCGAAAAGCGGCATCGAAAGACCGAAAACCGAGCGTCAGCAGAATCAATGCGAAAAACCGTAAGCAAAAACGACTTGTTTGCTTACAGCAAAAAGCGCACACTCCGGATTAAAACGCAACGCTGTAAGCAAAACCAAGAGATTTGGTTTCAGACTGAAAGTGGCATGTTTACGAGTGCTAAATGGCATAGTTACGGTGCGTAAACGGGCCACTTACGGCGGCTAAGCGGCATGATTATTTTCGCAAGTGGCATGGTTGGCCTTATGGACAATGCATCTGCACCAACAAGCACCACATCCGCACCAACGCACGGAGTCGCGCTTACACCTCATCTCCTCAAGCTCTCCCAACCATGGCCGTGCGGGCAAATCTTTCAGGCGTTTTCTTTGCTTTGTCTGCGATTTCCATTAACTTTGCCGATAGTTATGGACTGGCGAAAGATAGTGAACGGTTCGGTAAAAGTGGCGCTGCCGCTGCTGCTTGGAGGTGCAATCCTGTATTGGATGTACCGCGACTTCGACTTCAAGAGCATAGAGCACGTGCTGTTCAACGAGATGGACTGGAGCTGGATGCTGCTCTCTTTCCCGTTCGGCGTGAGCGCCCACGTGTTCAGAGGATGGCGGTGGAAGCAGACGCTGGAGCCTGTGGGCGAACGCCCCCGGTCGGGCACGTGCGTCAATTCGATATTCTTGTCATACGCCGCCAGCCTCGTCGTGCCGCGCATAGGCGAGTTCATGCGTTGCGGAGTGCTCAAGCGCTACGACGGAGTGTCGTTTGCCAAGGCTCTCGGAACGGTGGTCACGGAGCGCGCCATAGACTCACTCGTGGTGCTGCTTGTCACGGGACTCACGTTGCTGTGCCAGTTTCATGTGTTCACCACATTTTTCGACAAGACCGGGACGAGCCTCAGCGCCATACTGGGAAACTTTTCAGCCACCGGCTATCTCGTCACCGCCGTCTGCGCAGTGGCCGTCTTGGCTCTGCTTCATCTGCTGCTCAAGAAGCTGTATATATATAATAAGGTGAAGGCAACGCTTGGCGGGATATGGCAAGGTGTGGTCTCACTGCGCCACGTGAAGAACATTCCGCTCTTCCTGCTGCTCACCTTCGGCATCTGGGCGAGCTACTTCTTCCACTACTATCTGACGTTCTTCTGCTTCGACTTCACCTCGTCGCTGGGCTTCGCCTGCGCCCTGGTCACCTTTGTCGTGGGCAGCATAGCAGTGATAGTGCCCACGCCCAACGGTGCGGGTCCATGGCATTTCGCGGTGAAGACGATGCTCATACTCTACGGTGTGGGCGAAACCGACGCCTTATACTTCGTGCTGATAGTACACACCGTGCAGACCATGCTCATGGTGGTGCTCGGAGTGGTGGCCGTGGGTGCGCTCGCGTTCACCAAGACAGTGGGCGGCAATGGGGAAAACATTGCGCCGGAAGCCGCAGCACAGACCGCCACCGACAGGACATAAGGGTGATTCTATAAATTAGCTTTGGCAGATTGTGAGTCTATTTTTGTGGACAATGTGTCTGTGAGTGAAAGAGTATAGCGAGCTATACGACTGAACGAACAGACAGATTGGACCGAAAAGAGACCACAAGATGACAAAACGTAAATCGCCCAACATTAAACAAAATTACGGTGGTAATTTATAGAACCACCCTTAAAACAGAAAACAAGGGCTGCAAGCCTTGGGGCAACAACACGTCCCGATGCATTTACGCAACCACACAAACAATACAAAATAAAATTATTGCCTTATGAGCGAAATCAGAAACCTGAAGCCGGAGTGCATCTGGCGCAACTTTGACGAGCTGACCAAAGTGCCACGCCCGTCAGGACACATTGAGAAAGTACAGCAATTCCTGCTCGACTTCGCACAGAAAGCCGGAGTGGAGGCGTTCAAGGATGCCGGAAACAACATCGTTATGCGCAAACCGGCATCGCCGGGAATGGAGAACCGCAAGGGAGTGATACTCCAGGCTCACATGGACATGGTGCCCCAGAAGTCGAAAGACAGCACGCACAACTTCGAGACCGACCCCATCGAGACCTATATCGACGGCGAATGGGTGAAAGCCAAGGGCACCACGCTCGGCTCTGACGACGGTATCGGAGTGGCAGCCATCATGGCCATCATGGAAGACAAGACCCTCAAGCACGGTCCGATAGAGGGACTGATTACGGCCGACGAGGAAACTGGCATGTACGGAGCCAACGACCTGCCCAAAGGAGAGCTTAACGGCGACATCCTGCTCAACCTCGACTCTGAGACATGGGGCAAGTTCGTAATAGGAAGTGCCGGAGGCATTGACATTACAGCCAAAATGGAGTTCAAGGAAGAGGCTGCCAAGGCAGGCTACGAGGCTCTGAAAGTGACGCTGAAGGGACTGAAAGGTGGTCACTCAGGACTGGAAATCCACGAAAATCGCGCCAACGCCAACAAGCTGATGGCTCGCTTCGTGCGCGACGCCATTGCCCGCTATGGTGCTTGCCTGGCCACATGGCACGGCGGAAACATGCGCAACGCCATACCGTTCGAGTGCGAAACCGTCATCTGCGTGCCTGCCGACAAGGCTGAAGACGCAAAGAAGCTCGTGGAAAGCTACAAGGACACCTTCACAAGCGAGTATCACGGCATCGAAAGCGGACTGTCGTTCGCAGCCGAAACGGCAGATATGCCTGCCACAATCGTACCGGCAGAGATTCAGGACAACCTGATTGACGCCATCTATGCTTGCCACAACGGAGTGATGCGCATGATACCGTCGTTCCCCACCGTAGTGGAAACGTCGTCGAACCTGGCCATCATAGACATTGCCGACGGCAAGGCCGCCATACAGATTCTGGCTCGTTCCTCGCGCGAAAGCATGAAGGAATACATCGCCTACACGCTGCAAAGCAGCTTCAACATGGCCGGAATGAAGGTGTCGTTCAGCGGCAGCTACGGCGGATGGGACCCCAATCCGGACAGCGAGATACTGAAGTTGCTGGAGAAAGAATACAAGGAACTGTTCGGCGAAGACGCCATCGAGCAGGTGGACCACGCCGGTCTGGAGTGCAGCATCATACTCGGCAAGTATCCTCACCTCGACGTTGTGTCGCTCGGACCCACGCTCCGTTCGCCCCACACTACCAACGAGCGGTGCTACATCCCCACGGTATCACCCTTCTGGGAACTGCTCAAGAAGACTCTTGAGGACATTCCTGTGAAGTAACACGAGCCGAACTTTTTCATAAAAACCAAATATCCTTCCTGCGAAATCAATATGTTTCTTACAGGAAGGGTATTTGGTTTCTTACGCCGCCTTTAAAGAATTTTTCCTTAAATGCATAGATGACATACGCACAGTTGAACGAAGTGCACGGAAAATTCAATACTTTGCCGTACCATTTCTAAAAGGGCAATAAGACAAACTTAGTAATGTTCAAAGAATAAGTTCCTCAAGTTTGTCCTGTATTTTTAGGCGGTTTTG
>CAVGKZ010000031.1:0-4286 GCA_963630025.1 bacterium
AGGTGGGTTCTATAAATTACCACCGTAACAAACAACAAAACAACATGGGTTACGTTTTGCCGTCTTTTGGACTCTTTTCGGTTCATATCGCCACCTCGTTCGGTCGTAATGCTCGCATTGCTCCCTTACTCGCTGACGATATGTACTCGAAAATAGTCTCAAAATCCAGCAAAGCTAATTTATAGAACCCACCTATAAAGAGATGAAAAGAAGTCAGTTTGTAGCCGCTTTCATTGCGGTTCTCTCCCCGTTTTTTGCCGTGGGATGTTCAGACAGTGACGACAGCGGCAGCAACCGCAACACGTATACTGGCCCGACAGTGGGCGAAAGACTGCGCTACACGGTGCGGCTCAACGACAGCAATGTGCTCGAAGTGGCCGATTTGCTCGTGCAGTATCTCAATGCCGACGGCTCAATAGTGCAGGACACCGTGCGCAGCGACCGCTGGTCGAAGACGGTGACGTTCACTCCCGGCAGGGATGTCTACTTCACTCTGGCTGCAAAGTACTTTGCCAAGAGCGGCGTTGTGCCCACAAGGGACAGCTACGACTTCGGTCTGAACCTCTCGTCGCCGCTGTATTACGTGAACGCCAAGGGCGACAGCCTGTTTGCCGGCAATGTTAAACCGAGGAGCGGCGACTGGTCGGGATTGTTCAAACTCGGGCAGACCACAATGACCAAGGCTGAAATACTGTCGGAAATAGGACGCAAGGACATTGACAGCACCATGATTTACTACAACATGAACGACACCGCCACGCAATATAAGACGTATGTGTGGCACGAGAAGTAGCTCATGTGCCGTGTCAAGTAGTCATTTTACTGTCACTTGGTAGCAATTATTTCCATAAAAGTATTACATTTGCACTTGAAAAAAGGTGCTTCGGCTGCATGAAACTTGTTATAATGACAAAACCAACGTTCTTCGTTGAGGAGGACAAAATACTCGCATCCCTTTTTGATGAGGGTATGGACAACCTGCATCTGTGCAAGCCGGACTCCGCTCCCCTGTATTCCGAGAGGCTTCTGACCCTGCTTCCGGAGGATGTCTACGGCAAAATCACAGTGCACGGCCACTTCTATCTGAAAGAAGAATACGGTCTGCGCGGCATACACGTGGACAACGACTCGGAGATACCGGCCGGCTACCGCGGACATTTCAGCCGCACTTGCTGTGCGATAGACGAGCTGAAGGCCGCAAGCAAGCGTGCCGACTGCGTGTTTCTCGCTCATGCGTTGGACATGAAGGCCGACGGCAGCGGTGAACGGGTGTTCTCTGACGAAGAACTCCGCGAGGCTTCGCGCAGAGGTTTCATCGACAAGAAGGTGTACGCCTACGGCAACATCGGGCTGGACAACATTCAAAAGGCCAAAGACTTGGGCTTCGGCGGCGTTGTGGTGGGCAGCGACCTGTGGGACAGGTTCGACATACACCACCAACAGGACTACAAAGAACTGATGACCCATTTCGAAAAGTTGCGCAAGGCTGTGGGATAGGTCTTTCCGGCATGACAGCCGCAACGATAGAGCACAAATATTTAAAACCAAATAATGAGCGATAACAACTCCTACATGGTATTCTCGGGCACCAGCACGAGATACCTGGCAGAGAAAATCTGCCAAAGTTTGGACTGTCCGCTGGGACAGTTGCAGATAACAAAGTTCTCCGACGGAGAGTTCGCAGTGTCCTATGAAGAGTCAATCCGTGGGCGCGACGTGTTTCTGGTGCAGAGCACATTCCCCAATTCCGACAACTTGATGGAGCTTTTGCTCATGATTGATGCCGCGAAAAGGGCATCGGCTCGCAGCGTGAACGCCGTGATTCCGTATTTCGGCTGGGCACGTCAGGACCGCAAGGACAAGCCCAGAGTGAGCATAGGTGCAAAACTCGTGGCCGACTTGTTGAGCGTTGCCGGCATCGACCGACTGATTACGATGGACTTGCATGCCGACCAGATACAGGGCTTCTTCGATGTTCCCGTCGACCATCTGTATGCTTCGGGTGTGCTTCTGCCATATTTGCAGAGTCTGAAGCTCAAGGATTTGGTCATCGCATCGCCCGATGTGGGCGGTTCGAAGCGCGCAAACACATACGCCAAGTACTTCGGGTGTCCCTTGGTGCTGTGCAACAAGACCCGTCTGAGAGCAAACGTTGTGGACAGCATACAGATAATCGGCGACGTGAAAGGCAAGAACGTGGTGATTATAGACGACATGGTTGACACCGCAGGAACCATCACCAAGGCCGCCGATATAATGAAGGAGGCCGGCGCAACCACAGTCCGAGCCTGTGCATCCCACTGCGTGATGAGCGGTCCGGCCAGCGAGCGCGTGCAGAACTCGTCGCTTGAGGAGATTGTTTTCACCGACTCTATACCGTACACCAAGCGTTGCGAAAAGGTAAAGCAGATTTCCGTTGCCGACATGTTTGCCGAAACCATACGTCGTGTCATCAACAACGAGAGCATAAGCAGCCAGTATCTCGTATAAAACCATAGCGGCTGTCCGGTGGAGTAGGGGGACTTCGGTCTCGGAAAACAACCGGACAACCGCTTTTTTATTTCCTTATTTACATTGTTAACCGGAAAGCAAGGCTTTCCAATTTCATTTTATTTATTATTATGAAGAAGTCATTTTTCTTGTGCCTTTTGGCAATCGTCGTGGCGACAACCGCCTGCCAGTCAAAGTCGTACCGTATAGAGGGAACTGCTGAAGGCCTTGTTGACGGCGACACTTTGTATCTTACCGACGACATGGTGGACGGCACTCCGTTTGACACCCTCGTGATAAAGGACGGCAAGTTCAGCTATGAGTCAGAGACAGACTCCGTACGGTTTGTGATGTTGTACTCCTCGCGTCACAACGACATTAACATTCCGTTCTTTATAGAGCCGGGTACGATAAAACTGAAGCTATCCAATAGTCCGCAGACGTCCCGGGCTTCAGGAACTGTGGTTAACGACGGCTATCAGGAACTGGCCGACACTATCGTGAAGATAGGCCTGCAGATAAACCGCATTGCCACGGAACTGTATGGCGGTAAGCTCTCCGCAGAGGAACAAAAGGCCAAGGCGGCCGAAATAGAACGTTTCAACGGCGTGTTTGATAAGACCATTGTCAATTGCGCAGAGAAGAATATCGACAATGAACTGGGTTGCTTCATCCTCACATACTATACCGAAGAAATCATTGACGACGAGGCTATGCCGAGGCTGATAGCCAAGCTGCCGGAAAAATTCCGTAAGAGAGAGTCCGTCAAGAAGGTAATAGCGCAGGTGGAAAAAACGGAGAAGTATGCCGTGGGAAAGAAGATTGACAACTTCACCATGCCCGGACTCGACGGCAAGGGCGTTGATTTGATGAAGGAAATAGGTCGCAACAAGATTACAGTCATTGACTTCTGGGCAAGCTGGTGCGGTCCTTGCCGTCAGGAAATGCCTATGATGGTGGCGATGTACGGCAAGTATAAGAGCAAAGGATTGGGTGTTGTCGGCATCTCGCTCGACGACAACAAGAAAAAATGGACCAAGGCAACAGAGACATTGGGCATCAAATGGCCGCAAATGTCTGACCTTAAAGGCTGGGACAACGCCGCCGCACGTACGATTGGCGTGAGGTCTATACCTTATACTATAGTGGTTGACAGTAAGGGAACGATACTCCAGAAGCAATTGCGCGGAGCTGAGCTTGAGCAGTTCGTCGCTTCGCAGCTGGAAACAGGCAAGTAAACACTGCGCGTTGCATTGCCAAAGTTTCATGAGTTATTGCCTAAACGCTTGCAGACGACCCTGTTTGCAGCTCGTAAAATAGGAGGAGGGTGTGTCAAAATGCCACATCCCAATGCCACATAACAAAAGCCCCGACTTTCCCAAGCCGGGGCTTTGCCATGTCCAAAAGTTTTTTGTACCTTTAGACCATAATAAAACATATATGGCAAAGGTACATTATCGCAACTATTCCACCAGACAAATAGTCCTTTTTCCGCAAAGGATAGACGAGGACATCGCCGAGAATGATCCTGTGCGTATCATTTCCGACATTGTTGACATGCTTGACATAAGCCCGTTCCACAAGCTGTACAAATACGCCGGGCGCTGTCCGTACCATCCGCGTATGATGCTCAAGGTCATCATCTATGCCTACATGAACAACATATACTCATGCCGCAGGATAGAGAAGCTGCTCCTCCGTGACATACACTTCATCTGGCTGGCCGGATACGAGAAGCCCGACTTCATCACGATAAACCGCTTCCGCAACCGTGTCAAGGACGAGATAAACAAGAT